>SVRF01000068.1 GCA_015064945.1 Oscillospiraceae bacterium
GGCATCGTAGGTGCCTGCTTCAAGGTAGGTTGTAACGCTTATACGTTGCCAGCCGTTTTGGATGTTTGCATCGGTGCTTGTTTTTAATTTGCGGGAGCGCACACCGCCAAGCTCAAGATAGAAGCCTGTGGTTGCATTGAGGTTTTGGAGCTTGACGTAGGCGGAAAGGGTATAGTCCCCCGCTTCGGTTATCGTTACGCTTTGGCGGCGTTCGATAAAGCCGCTTGCCCCAGTTGACGTTAGCTTAAAGGAATAGTTGCCTATAAAGTGTTCGTTTGTAACACGGGAAGCAGAGTAGCCCGTTCCGCTATAGTAAACGTTCCAGTTGGTGTCACTCTCTGCACTGTGGTTTTTAAGCAGATTTATTGCGGGAACACCGCTTGCGCCTTCCTTTTCAACGGTGTGGTTTTTCTTGGAAAACTCTACCGTAGGAGAATACTCGGCGTTGCTTGCACCGTAAACCTCGGTTCCTGTAAGGTTGGTGGAATATGCGCTTATGGTTCTGCCGTGGTCATCAAATACATAGTGGGTAAGAAGGTCGTCGGTGTTTCCGTAAATGTCGTCGTTACCGCTGGTGCGGACTGCGGTGGTTTCCACTCCGTAGATAAAGCCCGCTTTTTGACCCATAGTATCCGCGGAGTTATACTCGGTAACAGAGTCTACCTTGCCATTTTTGTACTGATAAACGAGCTTATTGCCTGTTGCTGTATCTATGGCATATTTAAGTCTGCCGCTTTCAAAGTATTCGTAAGTACAGTTTCCCAAATTATCTTGATACGTGATAGCACGAAGATAACCTGCGTTGTTTTCGTTTGCCGTACCGTTATATGTAGTAGAGTAAGCAAAGGACACTTCCTCGCTGGTATCTTCTTCATTGACTATCTTATTCAATGCACCTGCGGTGTTGTAATGGAAGGAAAGCTGTGTTTTTTCGGTGCCGTTTGCAGGTGTGTGTTTTACGTAGCTTATTCTATCATCTTCGTCATAATAGATTGTCTTTTTGTTACCGTGGAGGTCAGCTATTTCGGTCAGCATACCGTTGCTGTTGAATTTTTTGGTATTGCCAACCTTGTCCTCCATTGTATAAACGCCGCCGCTCTTTGTGATGGTAAGATCAAGACCGTCTTCGCTATAGTATACGTTTGAAATATAGTTGCCGTTCTCATCTTTTAAACGGTTAAAATACAATTCAGTACCGTCGGCATCGTTGTATACGTACCACGTTTCACCGTCTATGCTTTTTTCTTTTACGGTTTCCTGTATGGAAAGCTTAAAGCCGTAGCCCACCGTCATATTGCTGTAGTCGGCTGTGTGTATATCGTCAGCAACAAATGTGAACTGCTGTTTAACCTGAGAACCGTTATATACGTGGGACACGGCAAGAGGAAGGATGTTGCCGTTTGTGGCGATGTCTCCGTGTACAAACACAAGGTTGCCCGTAAACAGGTTTACAGAGCCTGTGCCTGCACCGCCTGCGCTTTGGTTAGTGTATGTCCAGCGACCGTCAAGTCCCTTGGTATCGCGGTAAGATATTATAATGGCTGGGCGCATTTGGGTGCTTTGCAAATAATTAACGGTTGCAAAACCTACGTAGGTATTATCGGTCGTTTTAAGCAACAAACCACGGTTACAATTACCGGTTGCATTTTCTTGCTCGAACCATTCGTGAGCAAGGGAAGTAAAATCAAAGGAATATTTTTTGCCGGATGCAGTTATTTTTTGATAATCTACAACCGTAGTTCTATACGAGGGCTTTGTTTCTGATTTGAGGGCCCTGTGGTCCCAATCGGAGGTTATCGCATGTAGGGTTACTGTTGTATGACCCGAAAGTGCGTGTGCATACAGCTCAAGCTTTGCGCTTGTAACAACGCTGTCTTCGGGGATGTTGAAAAGCTCGGCGGTGTTGCCTCCGCTTTCGCCATATTCAGCAACGCCTATGAGCGAATCGTATTTGGCACCATTGTATACACCCACGTGCATCAGCTCCGCTTGCCATGCAGAATTATACGTTTGGTTTTCGTGTACGTCTGCATCTCTTACTCTGTTGTACAGATAGCTGTTACTCTTAACGAGCGTAGGGTCGATAACAACGGGGAAAGAACGCTCGGTGCTGTTTATCCACTCTGCGTCGGCGGTAACGGTTACCGTACAGCCTGTGGCGGTTTGGGTAAGGCTGTAGCTTACCTCGGTGGAGGTGTCGCCGTCGCTGTCGTACATATATCCCGTGGGGATATAGTACATCATTTCGTCGGTGGTTTCGTCCTTGAATATGATGCTGCCGTCAGCTTGCAACTCTGCATCAAGACCTGTGAGCGTAAAGTTAAAGTCGTATGAATAACTGTCGGCTTTTTTGAACACGATTATGTCTTCTTTTACCTGATTACCTGCGGTGGTGTATCTTATGTGTGCGTTAGCAAAAACATTTGAGTACATAACGGAGGAACTGTAATTTTCTATGGTTATCAGCTCTTCCCATTTATTGGCAGGCTTGGCATCGGTAGCTTGGGTTTGGGGTACGATAGTGCTGTTTTTGCTTGCACCGTTTATGCTCATCTCAAGCTTTTTGTTGCCATCGGCAAAGCTCAGCACCTTGCCTGCGGTACTTTGACCGAACTTTAAGCCACCGGGATTGGACGCGGTGGTAAACACAGGGGATTCGTTTCCTGAAGCGGTACCAAGTGCCGCATTTTCAGAAGTGGAAAGAGAAAGGCTGTTGTCATACTCTATCCACTCGCCGTTATCCTCGTAGTGGACTTCATTTGCATACTGAACAAGCCTATAGCTACCGTCGCTCATTCTTATGGTTTTGGTGCTTGCCGTTCTCTTGGATATATCTTCGCCAAGGGCAGTAACTTCTGCAGCTTCTGTAGACAACACGTTATCTGTAGCTTCTATGTTGTCAGTTACCAGCTCTGTAGCGCTTGTTTTTAAGCTGTACACTTCTGCAGGTACCAAATACAGAACCATCAGCATAGACAAAAATATGGATAATATTCTTGAAAAGCCTTTCATGTTTAAAATTCCTTTCTCTTGAATTTGAATTATAGCATAAGCTCGTATTATTAAACGTAAGATTTTATATCATGATATGTTCCCCCCTTTCTATTTCTTCTTACATAGATTAAGTGTCTGAAGATTAAGTTTCATCTATATATTTTTTGTTTTTTTTAAAAAATTTCATTTCGTCATCTAAAAAATCCTAAGTTTAATAGTAAAAAAAGGCAACCGCATGCAAGCGGATGCCTTTTTGGTAGGATAGACTTTTTGATATTATTTACTTTTGAATATTAGACGAGCAGGTAAACCGGAAAAATCACTGCTATAAATATCGCTTACCGTTACGGTAAAGGTGCTTTTTCCATAGGTACAGCTTCCGGAAAAATAGAGCTCTTTGCCGTCTGCGCTATAGAAAGAGACTTTTTTCTCGCTGATGTCGGAAAAAACAACGGTTACTTTCTTATCAAAAGCAACTGCATTTTCAACTATGCCTTGGTCAGAAACGGAAAAAGATATTTCTGCATCCTCACAGCTCCATTCGGTGCCCGTATAATCGACAGGGCGTTTTGCTTCTTCCCCGCCGCAGGTGGCAAGGCAAAGGGCTAAAACTAGCAAAAGTAGTAGAAAAAGCGTTTTAATTTTCATGTTTCCTCCATTTTAAACCAAGATAACTTCAGCTAGAAGTGGTACACTCCCTACTGCGTAATTCTTATTATACACAAGAACCGAGGAATTTCAAGGTGTATATTAAACCAAAGGTATCTATCAGGATTATTTAATATGGCAGAAGCCAAAACAAGCCATGTAATACAACTTTCGAACAATAACGACCACAAATAAGCGCATCTCAAAGACGGATGTCCTAGTTTTTAAAATTAAATCATTGTTAATTAAAAAATGTAAAAAAACACAAAAAAATATTAAAAAACATCAAAAAGTTCTTCTCCATCTTTACAAATTAGTAATTAATATGATATTTAATGGAAAAGGCATATTTGGAGGCTTTCATGAAACTAAGTATTACAAAAGTTTTTTCCATGCTTTTGACGCTGGTGTTGCTTGCGTCTGTTGTAACCGGTGTTTCTACTTCGGTTGATGCAGCTACATACCGCACAGGTATTAACGGCGCTTTTCCTCATACAAAAGCGGAGTTTATTATTCAAACTACCAGCGCATTACCCTTACGGGTGATGGCGTTACGGACGTTTTGGCTATTGCTCTTTCTCAAACCGGCTATGAAGAGGGTAACTCTTCCAGCGCTATGAGTGGTACTGCGGGCGGTAGCAGCAACTATACGGAATTTTGCTACAACATGGGTGACTGGGGCGCAGGTACGGCGGCAGCGACTATCCTTGGTGTGCCACCTTTGTTTCTTGGGCGCTTTATCATTCCCGTTGCTCTAATCAAGTGGGTAATAGTTACTGGTGCCGCAAACACACAGGTGACAGCTCCTATATATGGTGCGAGATTAGCTGCTCCCAATGGGCAAACCACCTTAGAAGATTCGTCCGCTTTAAATATTCGGCGCAAAACGGCGGTACATATAAGCCTCAACCCGGTGACCTTATTTTCTTTGACTGGGAAGGCGGTTCTTCCGGTGAAGACCACATAGGTATAGTTGTATATTCCGACTCCTCTAAGGCACACACCATCGAAGGCAATACCAGCGATGCTGCAGGTCTTGAAGACAACGGCGGCGGCGCTTACTTTAAGTCCTATTCTCTTAATTACGGTTACATAAGCCGATACGGTATACTTCCCTACACCAATGTTGCTTCCGTACCTGATATAGACTACAGCGGCGCTAACCCCACACCCGGCCTTTATATTGCAACCAACGGCTCCAAAACTGTTTACACTACAGAAACAGGCACAAGTTCTAATTACACCATGCCTCGATTTAACCTTTTCTACGTTACAGGTATATGCTCTACCGCAAAGAATTTGCTTGCGTCTTCCACCTCCACCTACGAGCAAAAGAAGACCTGCGCTGACGAGCTTAACGCACTTGTTACAAGAAAGGGCGAGGGCGCTTTGGTAAAAGAAGGCGCATACGTTACCGCTTTCAATAAAAAAATCGTTGCTGCCGACTGTAACATATTCACACCCTCCTTCGGCACCGTTACAGCGGATAAAGCTAACCGC
>SVRF01000025.1 GCA_015064945.1 Oscillospiraceae bacterium
ATGCTTTTCTAGATAGTTAAATAGACCGGTCTGTTTGATGAGGAGTATTTTAAGGACTCCCTAAACGCAGGTATCCCCGCCCATAAGGCTCATTTGGCAGAGGTTAACAAGAAGGCTTTGGAAATAGGCTTTGGATATGAAGGCTGATAAGCCCTTTGTAAGCGCAATTATTGTGGGTGCCGGCAACGGCACCCGCATGGGCGGAAAAAACAAAGCTTTAATAAAAATAGGGGACAAAAGCGCCTTTCGTATGGTGCTGGAGGCGTTTTGTGCCGCCGAAACCGTGGACGAGCTGGTCGTGGTTTGCCGTGATAAGGAAGAGATGCTTCCCGACGCCGCAGACTGTACCAAGCCCATCCGCTATACCTTGGGCGGCAAAACCCGTGGCGAGTCGGTAATGAACGGCGTAAAAGCGGCAAAAAACAGCGCCGCCTTTTATTGTATACACGACTGCGCACGCCCCCTTGTAACGGCACAGATAATAGACAGCGTGGTAAGTGCCGCCTTGGAAAAGGGTGCGGCAACCGCCTGCGGTCCCGTTAACGACACGGTTAAATATGTGGACAGAGAAAACGGCACGGTATACACTCCCGACCGCAGTAAACTTATAGCGGTGCAAACACCGCAGGTCTTTGAGGCAAGGCTTTATAAAATCTCTGCCGCCCTTGGTGAGAAGGACGGTATTACCGCCACGGACGACACCACACTTGCAGAGCACGCAGGCTTTAAGGTGGAGTATGTGGAGTCACCTACCCCAAACTTTAAGCTTACCCGTAGCGAGGACGTGTATCTTGCCCGTTTGCTTGTAAAACTGTCGGAAAAGGAAGGGCATATATGAGAATAGGACACGGCTATGACGTGCACGCCTTTGCCGAGGGCAGAAAACTTGTGCTTGGCGGTGTGGACGTACCCCACAGCAAGGGGCTTATGGGGCATTCTGATGCGGATGTGCTTGCCCATGCGGTATGTGACGCTCTGCTCGGCGCCGCCGCACTTGGTGATATCGGCGGTCATTTCCCCGATACCGACCCTGCCTATAAAGGTGCGGACAGCTTGCTGCTGCTTAAAGCGGTGGTAAAGCTTTTAAAAGATAAGGGCTACCGTGTGGTAAACGTGGACTCTACGGTAATAGCCCAAAAGCCCAAGCTTGCTCCTTTTATAGGACAAATGCGACAGAATCTTGCGGAAGCTATGGGTTTACAGCTTGATGAGGTAAGCGTAAAGGCAACCACGGAAGAGCATCTTGGCTTTACGGGCAGGGAAGAGGGCATTTCCGCCCACGCCCTGTGTTTGATAGAAAAAGAGTAAAAGGTAAAATATTAATGCAAATAAAAGATTATACTTTAAGGGAAGGCGTAAGCCTTACGGTGCTTTCCACCGATAAATTTAAATCCAATCTTATGATAGTAGAACTGCGCTGTCCCTTAAAAAAAGAAACGGCAACCCACAACTCCCTTATAACCAACGTGCTTAGCCGCTGTTGCCGTGAATATCCCACCCTAAGGCAGTTTAACGTCGCACTGGAGGAGCTGTACGCCGCGGATCTTGACGCCTACGTTTCTAAAATCGGCGAGGTGCAAAAGGTTTGCTTTAAGCTTTCCTGTATAGAGAATAAGTACACTTATGACGGTGCGGATGTGCTGGCGGGCGGTATGCGCCTGCTTGGTGAGATGATTTTTAATCCGCTGTTGGAGGACGGAGTTTTTCCTCTAAATGTGGTGAATTCCGAAAAAAAGAATTTAAAAGAAGAAATAGAAGCACTTAAGGACGATAAATCCCGTTTTGCCCTTAACCGCTGTGTTAAGAATATGTGCCCTGATGAGCCGTATTCGGTTGCCACAGCAGGCGACGTGGAAGTTTTGGCGGCGATCACCCCAAAGGAGCTTAAGGAAAGCTACGATGCACTTATAGCTACTCCTCCCGTAAGTATTTACTTTGTGGGCAGGGAAGACCCCGATAAGGTAAGGGAGTACTGTGATAAATATTTGCCCTTCGCCCCCAGAAAGACAGAGCTTTTCCGTACTGATGTCAAGGTTGCAGACGGGGAGGTTAAGCGCATTACAGAAATGTCCGATGCGGTGCAAAGCCGCCTTTGCATGGGCTTCCGTACAGCACGCAGTATAGGGGACGATGATTACAGCGCCCTGCTTTTAGCCTGTGACGTTTTGGGCTCTCCTTCAGGTAAACTTTTTGTTAACGTAAGGGAAAAAATGGGGCTTTGCTATTACTGCCATCCCTTGCTTGACGGTGTTAAGGGCCTGCTTATAGTATCCGCAGGTATTGCCGCCGAGGATAGGGAGAAGGCAGAAAAAGCCATACTGAAACAAATAGAAGACCTTAAACAGGGTAATATCACCGAAAGCGAGCTTAAAAGCGCCAAAGCGGCGGCACTCAATGCGTATAAGGAGATAACCGACAGTCCTTCCTCCGTTATCGGCTGGTACTCCACCCGCCGCGGATTGGGGCTTTCGCTTACTCCTGAGCAAATGGCAGCAAAAATAGAAAGCACTACCGCAGAGGATATTGCAAGGGCGGCAAAAGATATTATGCCCGACACTTTTTATATGCTTGAAGGAGGCGGCGAACAATGCTAAAGCTTTACGAAAACACCGCCTTGGAAGAAAAATACTATAAATGTAACGTAAACGGACTTGACGTGTACGTTATCCCAAAGCAAATGTCAACGGTTTACGCCTCCATAGCCGTAAACTTCGGTTCTTCGGATACACAGTTTGCGGTGGACGGCAAAAACGTAAGCCTGCCTGCGGGCACGGCACATTATTTAGAGCATAAGATGTTCGACAATCCGGACGGTACCGACGCCTTCGAGCAGTTCTCGTTGCTTGGTGCCAATGTCAACGCTTATACCGCATCCGCAAAGACCTGTTATTTGTTCTCTTGTACCGAGAATTTTGAGGAATGCTTAAGGCTTCTTTTCGGCGTGGTCACAAAGCCCGTATTTTCCGATGCATCCGTGGAAAAGGAGCGCCCCATAATAACACAGGAAATCCGTATGTATATGGATGACCCTTATTGGAAAATGCATTTTGCGTTGCTTGACGCTTTGTATTACAACGATCCCATACGTACAGACCCTGCAGGCACGGAGGAGACTATTGCAGAAATAACACCGGAGCTTTTGTACGACTGTCACAGAAGCTTTTATACGGCGGAGAATATGGCGCTTTGCGTGTGCGGCGACGTGGACCCTCAAAGGGTAGCAGACATAGCGGCGGAGTGCATAAAGCCTTCCGTGACGGAAAAGCCGCTGCGCCTCCGTCCCACAGAGCCTGTGGAAATACGCACGTCCCGTGCGGAGAACGTGCTTGATGTGGCAACGCCTCTTTTTGCTGTGGGTATAAAGTGTATCCCTCCCCAAAGCGGTGACGAGCTTATGCGTGCCGAAGCTGAGAACGAAATAATCGTGCAGGCTATCTTTGGCAAAAGCGGCAGCTTTTATAATAAATGCTATGAAAGCGGCTTGCTTGGCGACCGCTACTCCTGCGGATACAGTAACGAGGCAGGGACAGCCCTTGTAATGCTTTACGGCTCCGGCAACGACCCTGACAGGGTTTACGAGCTTATAAAGGAAGAGCTTGACAGCCGAAGAGACAGCTTTTGCACTGTTGAGGAGTTTGAGCGTGCCAAGAAGGTTTGCTACTCCTCCGCACTTGAAGCGTACAACGGCACGGAAGATACGGCAAACGCATTCCTCGGCTTTGTTTTCGAGGGCGGCGACCTTTTAAGATATACCGACTTCTTGCGCGGTGCGGATTATGACTCTGTAAAAGCACGCTTTGCGGCACAGTACCGCAGCGACCGCAGCGCAATATCGGTAATTTACAGTAAGGAGGCTTAAAATGGCTGACGGCACTATAGTTTCCTTTCCCGGCTTGGGTATAGGGGAAATTAAACTTAATCCTGTGGCTATCTCCAACGCTTTCGGCGTGGAGGGGCTTGACATCCGTTGGTATGCACTGATAATCTGTACGGGAATAATCTGTGCCTTTGCCTATTTTCTAAGACGTGGCAAGCGTACGGAAATGCTCCTTGAGGATGACCTGCTTAATGTGGCGCTTTTCGCTGTGCCCATCGGTGTGGTAGGTGCCCGCTTCCTGTACGTCATCACCAATTTGGAGACCTATGACGGTTTCAAAGAGATGATAAATATAAGGAACGGCGGTCTTGCCATCTACGGCGGTATTATCTTCGGTGCACTCACCATTTTCGTATATTCCTGTATAAAAAAGCAAAATCCCTTAAAGTATTACGACGCTATCTGTCCCGGAGTGATGCTTGCCCAGGCCATCGGCAGATGGGGCAACTTTATGAACGGCGAGGCTTACGGCGTGGGCTACGGTGCAGAAAAGATGCCTTGGCGTATGGTCGTTCAAAAGTATGAGCTTGTGGACGGTGTAGCTGAAACAGGCGGATACCTGCAGAAGGTCACACACCCCACCTTCTTGTATGAAAGCCTTTGGAACCTTTTGGGCTTTGTTATAGCCAACATTCTGTACAAAAACAAAAAGTTTGACGGTCGCATTTTCACCTTCTATGTAGCTTGGTACGGCTTCGGCAGGGCGTGGATAGAGTTTTTACGTCACGACAGCCTTATGATAGGCAACCAAAAGCTTATGGTTTATCTGGGCTTTTTGACCTGTGCCGCAGCTGTCGCTGCACATATATATTTGTATAAGCGTAATGATAAAGAGATAGAAGCTTACAAGCAGTCAAAAACATTAACGGAGGAAACAGCAAATGACAATACTTGACGGTAAGGCGCTTGCCGCAAAAATAAAAGAGCAAACCGCAAAAACCACAGCAGAGCTTGCTTCTCAGGGCAAAAGACAGCCCTGTTTGGCGGTGGTTTTGGTAGGGGAGGACCCTGCATCTCAAATCTATGTGCGCAACAAGCATAACGACTGCGTTACTACCGGCATAAAAAGCCTTATGCATACTCTGCCTGCGGATACAAAGCAGGAAGACTTGCTTTCTCTTATAGACAGCCTTAATGCAGATGACGGTGTGGACGGCATCCTCGTTCAGCTTCCCCTGCCCAAGCATCTTGATGAAAAGACTGTTACGGAGCGCATCTCTGCCTCCAAGGACGTAGACGCTTTCAGTGCCTACAATGTCGGCAAGATAACCTTGGGCCGCGGAGGGTTTAAACCCTGTACCCCCGCAGGTATTATGCGCCTTTTGGAGGAATACAATATCGAAATCGCAGGCAAGGAGTGCGTGGTTGTGGGCAGAAGCAACATTGTAGGCAAGCCTATGGCGCTTTTGTTGCTGGCCGCAGGCGGTACGGTTACCGTTTGCCATACCAAAACCGCCGACCTTGCATACCATACCCGCCGTGCGGACATTCTTATAGCCGCCGCAGGCAGAGCAGACCTTATAAAGGGCGATATGGTAAAAGAAGGTGCAGTAATAGTGGACGTAGGTATGAACCGTAAGGACGGCAAGCTGTGCGGCGATGTGAATTTTGAAGAATGCGCCGCGAAAGCCTCATACATAACTCCTGTTCCCGGCGGCGTGGGCCCTATGACAAGAGCGATGCTTCTTGAAAACACCTTAACGGCATATACAAACAAATAAAAGCTAAGCCCCTATTTTTTTGCGTGTTATCCTTAACGGAGTATCGCGCCAAAAAATAGGGGGCGTTTTTTTGCATTTTTAACAAAAATGCGAGATATAGAAAAATTTGTATTGACATTTGACATACAAAAATATATAATGTAAATGAATATGTATAGGAGTATCTATACCTATGCCTATAGGTGGCGATACGTACAATATGTATTATATTTTGCTTATTTAGCGCAAAAAAGGAGAGAGAGAAATGGAAAGAACTATCAAAAAGACAACCGGTAGACTGCTGGCTGGATTTTTGGCAGTAATTATGGTGTTCTCTATGTTTATCACCGCGCTTACGGAGCTGGACTTTGCGTCCCTTTTCGTATCCGCATCCGGTGATGACAGCGGCAAGGGCAATACCCTGCACACCAATACTGCATACTCTAACACCGACTATTCCGTTATAACAGGGGAGATAGCCCTTGTCGGTGACGGCTTCGGTGATAAGGACCTTAGTGCGGATTTAAAGGCCGCACTGGGCACTAATGCCAATGTTAAGTTTTACGCAGACGATGAAGGCGGCATTCAGCAAGTACTGACCGCATCCGCAAGTGCTGACATCTCTTTGGTGGTGTTCTCTTGCGGTACCCGTGTTTGTGTTGAAAATCAAGGTGAGGTAGCAAGTTTTGCATCCGATCTTGACCGCGTTGTTAAGGAGTTTAAGGCTCGTGGTATTGACGTTTTGCTTGTTACCCCCGGCCCTGTTACCGAGTATGGCGAGCAGATGTATTATGCTAACCATACCGATATATGGACGCCCGAACTGGTAGCTTCCGGTGACAACATCACCAACAGACTTAAGGAAGCTGTTACGTCCATAACCGAGGTTGCGGCAGAAAACAACGTGGGCCTTCTTTCCGTATACGGCAAAGTAAAGCTCGTTGGTGAAGATAAGTATATGGCGGACTCTCCCAAGGGCGTTTTCCCCGGTGAGTACGGCTATACCCTTATGACCCGTTGGATTGCGGAATACATTGCGGAAAGATATGTATTCACCCGTCAACAACTTGGCACTACCGAAAGCATTTCCGGTACGGAAAAGGTTATCGATCTCGGTGCGGTTAGTGACGATATTGATGCTGTCGTTCTGAAGTTCCCTGCAAACACCGATGCACCCGGCAAGCTGTCTGTTCAGACCACAAAGGCTTCCGAAGACCAGTGGTTTGAGGCTGTTGCCGACGCAACCGTTGTAGACGCGGACGATGACGCTAAGCTTGTAAGCCTTGTGTTTGAAGCAGCGACCGCACGCTACGTTCGTATCAGTGCAGATGCAGAATTTCCTGCAGGTACAACTGTAAGCGTTTATAAAACTGCTCTTGCAAACCCCGTTATCACTTACCCTGTGGCAGGTGACGAGGTTTCTACAAAACACGCCTTCAATATAGAATGGTCTGCTGTTGCAGGTGCCGACAGATACGATATAGTTATCGAAAAGGCAGACGGCACAGTTGTTAAAACCTTCACCACCAGTGAAGATACACAGGCTATCCCTGCAGGCGTTTTGCAGGACGGTACCGACTACAATATTAAAATAACCTCTCTCTGCTCCGGCTACATAGATATAAATACTCACAGCGGCGCAGGCGCCTCCGGCGTTTTTGCCGCTGACGAAGATGCGGTATATTCCGGAAACTCCGAAAGCTATGATGAGATAGTTTCCGCAGGCAAGCTTGTTACCATCGGTGACCAGGCTCTGCTTTCTATGGGTGCTTCTTCAACTGTTAACGGCGCTACTAACTCTTTGCTTACCAACCTTGCCCGTGCGGATTACGTTGGTGACGAAAGCACTATGGTTAGACTCCATAAATCTACCGACGGCGCAAGTACTGTTGTGGTTGTCATCGACCTTAACAAAACCGCAGCCGCCGTTACCGGCGTGTTCTTTGACGCACCTTTCTTTGCCGTAACCAACTCCGCTAACGCAAAGCCCGACAGCATTGTGGTTAGCTACGCTGGTGAAGACCAAAATTATACCGCAGGCAGAAATATGGTTGTGGGTACCTCCGTGCGTACTATAAGGATGGCTGCTGACAGTCAGATTTCCGGCGATATGACCAGATTCGGCGAGACAGTAGGCGCTTCCAATGTTCGTTATATTAAGCTGACCTTCTCCTTCGCAAACAATGACAGCTCTGACTTCTGGCTTGACGAGATCTACGTTGTAGGCTCTAAAGAAGAGACAGGCGTTGTAGCCCGTGACGGCGTTACCGTCCTTAACGAAGGTCTTGTCGGCGCAAACAAATTCAACGGCACCTATACCTCCGGTATGTGGATAAAGGACCCCCGCTTCGTTGCGGTTGCTCCTGTAGGCGCTACCTCCGTTCCTGTGGAATTGGTTATAAACCTTAACGCAGATATGCAAAATAACGCTACCGGCGCTACTGACAGTACCGTTACCGGCGTAAATATCGCTTTCGCTGTGGATACCGACGCCATCCGTCCTTCCTCCATCGTTGTTTCCGTCCAGAAGACAGGCGAAACCACTTGGACCGAAGTCGGCGCTAAGGTATACGTAAACAACGGCACCGTTTCTGCCGACAAGGCGGAGTTTGTTGAGGAATATATCCCCCTCACCTCCGCTGACGCTTCCGACATTATGGCATCCTACGTAAAGATTACTCTTTATACCGATGTTTATAATACAGCTATCTCCTCCGCTTACGACGCTACAGGTAAGTGGGGCACTTGGTTCGCTCTCTCCCATCTGGACGTAATCGGCGGCCAGTATATCGACTCTATAGAGGCAGACGGTGCAACCGCCGCCTACCACGCAAACTATCTCCAAAATATCAACCTCCTCGGCAGAGATAATTTTGGTGATGTTAATAATACCGATATCTGGAACAGCATCGCTTGGAAGACTGCAGGTTACACAACCTCCAACTCCGGCTACTATGAAATTCTCGGTAACGTAACCGTTGGTAAGATCTACTGGGCATCTCAGGCACCCAACGCTTCTGCAAATACCAATGTTATTGCAGATTCCGAAGTTAAAGTAAACGGTTCTAATGCCCCCGCAATAGAACCTAAGGCGGATACAAATCTTGCCTTAGCGGGTACTTACAAATATCTAAACGCTTATCCGAGTTATGAAACAAGCAGTGAGTTTCCTTATTATTGGGATGGTAATAAAACCAGCAGTAGTGGTTACAGTAGTGGCAAATTAAACAACAATGCGTGCCCCGGTCTCGCACATCCAAGTGCTAGCGAGGTGGGATGGGCTGTATATATGGCAAGTTCCAAACAGCGCACTATTGTTTTTGATTTAGGCGTGTTGGCAAATGTATCCAGTGTTACGATTAAGTACTTAGTTTACACAGGGTATAATTATGTTGCACCGACTTTGTCTGCTGTTACCGCCGGAAGCAGTGAAAGTTCCCTATCTGCTGTAACTTATACAGCAAGTAGTGGTGCAACTGCGAATGGTGTGCACAATATGACCGTAACTTTCTCTTCGGAAGTACGTGCGCAATACATAAGCATAACATTAGGTTCTAACAGTTCTTATAGAAATGCTTTGGGCGAAATTGAAATCATGGGTAGTGAGGCTCCTGAAGTTGTTAATTTGGCAAGTTCGGGAACATATAAGTACATTACATACGGAAGTTTCCATGATAGAAGTTTGGAATCCGGTCTTACCGTATACGGCAATGGTGTCCTTAATAATGGCACTATTCCAACAACGTATGACCACAATACAGCATCTAGTTATCAGCAGCATTCGAATGTTATTCCGCAATGGAAAAGCAGTTCTGTTCGTTCTCTTGAGATAATGTTTGACCTTGGTTCTAAATATGATGTTAGTCAAATTAAATTGTACGGATATGACTATACTTCTAGCTGGGGTGTTATTGATGACAGTAGAGATGGCACTTTTACTGTTTCGATTTCTGATAGCGAAAGTGGTACCTTTACTACCTTTGGAACTTTAACTTACGCTGCTTCTGCCGCAACAGGCGTTTACAACGCTGAAATAAAAGGAAGTAAAACAGGACGTTATGTAAAATTTACTTTTGATAATATAGCAGGTTATACATTGCTTTCTGAAATTGAGATATTTGGAGAAGCATACAAGGATACAACCAAGCCAACCCTTTCCGACCTCACGATCAGCAATGTAACCTCTACAGGCTTTGACATTTCAGTAAACTACAGCGACAACGTTGGTGTTACCAGTGTTAAGTTCCCTGTATGGACAAGTGTGGGCAGCAGTGATGGTCAGGACGATATGGTTTGGCACGAAGCAACCTTGAACAACGGTGTTGCTACCTATCATGTTAATACCTCTGACCACAACGGCGAATACGGCAAATATATAATTCACGCATACGCATACGATGCTGCAGGCAACGAGACCGGCCTTGGCGGCGGCGAAGCTATGGTACCCAATCCCAGCGGCGAAATGATAAACCTTGCTCCTTACGGTACTTATGCATACTACGATCTGTTGCCCGGTCACAGATTAGCTTACGAGGGTAACGTTGGCGCATCTATGACCCTGGACTTCGAAATACCCAATTACGATGTTCCCTCCTCCAACACCACCTTTGCTGCCGGCGGTACGGGTCAACGTGACAAGACCGGCGTGTTTGCAAAGGGTAAGCTTAACGACGGTGTTTATGCTATATATGCCAACGGCGTTACTCCTTACCGTTATATCGGCTTCTACCAAAATCCTACCGACGATCCCGCCGGTATGACCATTGTGTTTGACCTGGGCAGTGAATTTGAGCTTTCCGATGTAAGCTTCAGAAACCCGCGCAGACAGAATGCTTCTAACGCAGGTGTATACACCGTAACCTACTATTTCTCCAACGATAACGCTACCTGGACAGCGGGAACCGTTGGTACTTGGGCTAAAGACGGTACGCTTCCTCAGTCTGCCACTAACGCAACAGAGTGGGACGTTTATAAAAATAAAGTAAACGCTCCCGGCGGTTCATACCGTTACGTAAAGATCAATATCGATAACAATACAAGCGATAAGACAAACGCCAACTTCTTCTTGGATGAAGTTGTCATCAACGGTTATATTCCTGTAGCCGAAGGCCCCGATACGACCGAAAAGAACTGGGCTCTCGAAGAAAACGGCGGCTCTTATAAGGGTACTACTACTGCTCATTCGTCTTATCTCGATACAAGCGATTGGCAAACATATCACAGCGGCAAACTCAATGACGAAACCAAGTCTTCCGGTGCTACAGCAGACTATGTAGGTGTTCAAGGTACTAGTACCGTACACGGCATTTGGTTCAAACTCGGTACAAGAGTAAATGTTTCAGATGTTAAGTTGTACGTTGCTCCTCGTAACGGTAACCACCTTAACATCGTAGAAATATTCGTTGGTGAAACCGAACAACTTGCTGATATGGTTTCTTTAGGCGAGGTTAACGGCACCGCATATGATAATAATCATATGGTATACACAGCTTCCGGTGACGCTGAAGCAAAATACGTATACATTCAGTTCGTAAATGGTGTTGAATATATTAGCTACATAGTAGAAGTTGAAATCAACGGTACTAAATCCGCTCAGCTCGATGCTCCTGTTATAACTTCTCATCGTAACGAGCAGGAAATAGGTATAGACACCAATCTTGACTGGACAGACGTAACCGTAGACGAAGAGGGCACTGTTGTAACATACAGCGTAGATGTTACCGACAAGAACGGCAATACCGTATCCGTTGCAACAGGTCTTGCAAACAGCAACCTCCACCTGGATTCTACTGCCTTTACCGCAGGCGAAGGCTACTACACCATCACCGTAAAGGCTAGCGCAAACGGTTGGTATGACGGCGTTACAAGCTTGCTTGTTTACTATGCACCTAAATACATCATTACCTTTGTTGCGGCTGAAGGTGCTCTTCTTAAGAACAACGGACAAACCGCAAACACCGTTCAATTCGGCGTATATCAGGGAACTGCTTGGAATTCTGATGAAGTACTTGGTGCGATAGCAGCTATCATCGCATTACCTTACGTTGACAGCATGGGCAGCATTAACTATTTCAGCAATTGGTCTGACGGTGAAGGTGCAAATATCCCCACCGAAGGCGAGGTTTCCTCTAACGTAACCTTTGTTGCGGAATATACCCTTGAGGATACCACCGGCGTAAGCGGCAGCGGCAACATGACCGACGGTATGATTTACGACGGCACGGGCAACAAGGCAGACTACTATTTCACCTTCAATAACGACTCTCAGGCTTATGACTATATGATCATCGACCTGGGCAGAATTTACTACGCTCTTACCGAGTTTGACGTTTCCTTCTACAAGAAGGGTGACGTTCTGCCCTTCCAGATAACCTTTGAGGTTTCCTCCAAGGTTTACGTGCCCACCATTTCTCAGGGCGCATCCTTTGACGACTCCGACTGGCAGTTCGTATCCGTTGTTCAAAGCGACAGCTACGTTTACGACGCTGATACGGGCAGATACAGCTTTGATGACGATGTAAAATACGCTCCCATAATCGACGGCGCATTTGGTCGTTACATAAAAGTAACCTTCTACTACGACACAAGCTGCGAAGGCGTTTATGTTGACGAAGTTATGGTTTCCGGTTCCGACGACCATGACCGCACAAATGTTGCTGAAACCAAGGACGCAACTGTGGGCGGCATCTACTGTGAATACCTTACCAACGGTATAGACGCAGAAAGAGAAGCGGTAAACGTAAACAGCGGTACCGAATATATCGTAGAGCTTGACGATGTTAAGGCAGGCATCGCATCCTTCCAGATGGTTGGCGGCGCTGATGTCGAAGCAAGCTTCTACATTTCCGCAGGCGGCGATAACTTTGTACTTGTTGATACCCTTAAGGGCGAAGGCGAGGTTTACAAGCTTTCCGATAAGGTTTCAGCAAGACGTGTAAAGATAGTTCTTGCCGAAGCTAAGGAAATAAGCGAAGTTCGTATTTACGGCGACCCCGGTCTTGAGAACTTCTATTTGCAGAACAATTTCGCCACCGAAATTTCTCTCAAATCCGGCAAGATAAGCCTTGACAACGTTGTTTCCGTAGGCGCTGTTAATGCAACGCTTGCGGGTACCGTGACCGCAGGCACCGCTACCTATGCAAGCGGCGCAAACGGCTCCGGTGCAGGCTTTGCAATGACCGACGGTACTGACCCCGGTTACGCAAACGGCTTGTCTTACGTTTCCACCTCCAAGGGCAAGATGTGGTACGGTATGTACACAAGCAAGAGAGGTACTACCAACTACATCAACGCAGCAGTTGTTCTTCAGTGGGCTCCCGAGCTCAACAGCACCGCTGTGGCGTTCACAATCGGCACAAAAACCTACAAGTTTGAGTTCAACGGCGATGTAAATAAGGGCTTTGTTATCCTTCAAAGCGGCTCCGATACCCCCTTCAGCTACTCTGCAAGCAGAGCAGACGGTTCTTGGGCGGTTGAGTTTACGGTTCCTTATGAGGACGTAACCGGTAGCAATACCGAACATGAAGTTACGTATACCGCCACCGCCTACGAAGCAGGTGCTGACATCGGCACAACGGGCGAAAAGACCTATAAGGCAGACGGCACCACCGAAGGTTGGGACTACTCAGGCGCAGATTCCACCTGGACGACACTCAGCGGTTATGCTGGCGACGTTATTGCGTGGATAGAGCTCGACCGTGTTTACTACGGACTCAACACCTTCGCAATTTCTCTCCTTGATGCTGAAAATAGGGGCTATGCACTTCCTACCAGCGTTCGTTTCCAGGTTTCCACCGATAACGTAAACTGGACAGACGTAGGTTATACCTCTGCACAGGCTATCGGCGACTACAGACACTACGAGCAGTATCAGCCCGGCGAAGCTTATGTTTACAACTACAGCGCAAACTTTGAAGGTATATCTGCTAAGTATGTTCGTGCGATAATGCCTATGGCAGATACAAGTAAAAAGATAGCGGTTCAGGAATTCTGGGTTAACGCCCTTTCCGAGTCTATTAAGGTTGCAGGCGGCAACTCCGCTGCTAACAGCTTTGACTATAAGATGCTTTGGGACGATAAGAACCTCTATATCGCATTGCAGTATGAAGAGGATGAGATCCCCTTCTACACAGCAAGCCACGATTATTACGAGACCTTTAGCGTAAACCAAAACACAGAAGAGTGGAACGCTAGTTGGAACGGCAGCGGCAAAACAACCGCTTTCGCAAAGAGCTCTTTGTTCTATGATAAGAGCACCGGCTTCTTCCAGCTCGACCATGATATTATCAATAAGGCTGAGATGACCGAAGCTGACCTTGGTACCAAGTTCAACGAGCTGGGTTATTCCACAGAGAACAAGAACAACTTTAAGCTTTACAAGCTTCAAAGTATTGAGTGGAACAAAGGCCTTGATGTTACCGACGGTGACTTCAAGTACGGCAACGCGACCATTGCTACAAGCATAGAACCTTCCGTAACCGTATACGAAACCGACGCAAACGAAAAGCCTACCCTTGCCGCTTCCTCTACTATGAACGGCTACATCATTGTTTCCGACGGTTATGCCCTTTCTCAGGATATTGAGGGTTCCAGCCTTTCCGCTAAGCCCATTACCATTCAAAACGGCACGATCCCCGCTGCGCAGATAACCAACGACCTTGTTTGGTTCTTTGAAGAGAGCAGCCGCATCGAAGGCCTTAACGATATAGGTAAGAGCCTTGGTGATTACCTCATCTACGGCTTCAGATACGAGACTAACACCAATTCTCACGTGGATAGGGTGTTCTTTGACGGCATCACCGGTATGGAATACAACAAGTATTATCTTACCCGTGCATATCAGGGCTTGCTTTGGGAGAATGTTTATACCTTCCCCAGAGACAGCGTAACGGCTAAAACTCATATTAATATCAAGGATATGCCTGTATTTCCTACGGAAACGCCCAATGAAGGCGAGTATAACGTTAACCACAGAAACGATCAATACTCAGGTGATATTAACTGGAACGTTGTTTTCGACAGCACGACCCAAAGCTGGAGCATGTATGTTCACGCACAGGGTTACAGACGTTATACCTCGTTCCTTGACAACATAGACGGCAGATCTTCCTTCCGCCTCTATATGTCCGTAGCAAATCTTAACGACACCGCAAGATACGACTACGGCAACTACGATTTCGTTTTGGATACTTACATCCTTGACGATGCTACCATCACTTTTGAAGATGGCAGGGTAATTGCTCTCGATTCCGAGAATCCTTATAAACAGGACGAGCACGCAAATGACCTTATTACTTCTTGGGACGGTTACAAGAATGTAGAGTTTAAGACAACCGCGCTCGGTATGACCGGTGAAACTAACAACTATAAGTTGGATGTTTCTAAGCTTAAGGGTAGGGCAAAGGCTTCTCAAAGTGAAAACGGTCAAAACGTATTCACCGTAGAGATCGCTATTCCCTTTACACAGCTGGGCTTTGTAATGGATAAGACCGGCGACACGGTTAACAAGTTCGGTAACTACTATACCAAGATGGGTATAGAAAAGCCTCTCGGTAAGCGTACCTTGATGCAGTTTGACAGCAGCTACGGCTATACCGACGCAAATAAGACCGATACGAATATGACGGATATAGACAAATTCTACTATTATGTAGACGCTTCTGAATTTGGCTATGTTCTCCAAATGGCACCCGAAGGTAAGGGTTATCAGGATATGTCCTATACCAACGGTGACGGTTATTCTACTATATCTTCTGTACGTGGTGAGGTTCTTAACACCACTAACGGCAAGGAAATAGAATATACTCCCAATACCTTCGATATTTCTAAGATCCACAGCACCAACGCAGATGCAGCTTACGCAGAAATGGTTGCAGCTATTAAGGCAAGAGATGCGTTCACCTATAAGGAAGAAGACGGCATCTACTACTTCACTTCTCAGCTTGACCACGACCGTGTAATCAACCAGGGCGGTTCAATTTCGACCGAGCTTATCATTCCCGCAGGCGGCGCATACTTCAGCTTCGACTGGAAGGTGCAGGCAGAAACCTCCGATACTCTTTCCGTATGGGTAGAAACTACAGACAGATGGAACGAGGAATATAAGGATTGGATACAGACCTACAACTGCGGTATTCCTTACAAGCTGTATTCTTCCCCCACCGGCGCTTCTCAGAAGGTTTGGACCGGCGTTATCGACTATGCAGATACTTCTATATATACTCTGTACAGCGATCGTATGATGGCAGGCGAAACCTCTTGGAAGGTAAACGGTGTTGAACTTAAGAACGACCCCTGCGTTGCATTCATTTCCGGCTATATGGACGTAACACGTGACCCTGAAAGTATCGTTCTTGCCAGCTGGAAGGAAATCAAGCGTGAGATGGGCAATTCGGTTTACCCCGTGAATATAGACGACGTTATGGTATATTCGCCCATAGTTTCCGGTAACGGTAACGTATCTAACGGTATGTACAGACACGTTTGGGACTGGAACAACGTAACCATTTGGATACCCAATACTACCGGTGCCGATATGTCTTATACCGTAACTTGGATGTATTGGAAGAACGGTTCGCTCAAGCAGTCCTACAACGCATCTGACGGACGCGGTACCGACGATGCACAGATAACCAATTTCCGTCTGTCCACTACTGACGAGCTTGGTTATTGGAAGAATTCTGAAAATTGGGATACTCTTCGTCTTGACGCGACTATAGCAGACCCCACCGAAACTATGCTTGGCATCGACAGATTGGCTAAGGATGTTGTTGAAGAGGGTGAGACGGTTCCCGCTATCAATGCAACGGGCAACTATCCTAATGACCCCGCTAACAATACTTTCGGTCAGTCCGAATTCCTCACACTCTCTTATGCAGCTATCGCCGCAACAGAGCAGAGCGGTAACACGGCTACTACCACAACCTATTATCAGACCAAGAACAAGATAAATATTTCCGCTTCTAACGTTCCTGCTGCTGATATAGAAAAGTACATTAACAACGCAATAGTATTCACTCAGTCTTACGAAGGACATCTCTCTGATGCAGGTGCACTTCTTGACTGGACCATACTTGAGCTGGAATATGACGCCGCTTACAACACTTGGGTTCTCACCCGTATGTTTGAAGAAGGCGTAGATAAGAGCAAGTTTAATATCCACGCAGATAACAACACCATCGTTATCGCACTTAACTACACCTATAATGCTACCGATGATAAGGTATACGGCAAGAGCCGTGATGCAGTCCTCTTCGGTTACACCAATAGGGAAGTGCTTAAGCTTCTCACTCCTGCAATCAGGTATACTCCCGGTGAAGGTAAGGTTAACGAAGTTCTTGCTTCCGACGACGCAACATTAACGGTTACTCAGTTCATTACCAGCAATATATTCATAAGAGAAAACTATAACGTTGCACGCGGTAAGAGATACACACTCAGAAACCTGCCCACTTATTGGGACACCACCTATAAGTACACCGAAAACTGGTTCCGTGAGAACAATACGGAAGACGCTTTGGCGGCATTCCTCTCCGTTTACTCCGAAACACCTCTCTACTATGTAAACAAGAACGGTGAGATCGGCGTAATCGGTGAAAACGGCAGTTTCACACCCACCGTTGCCAATACCGACGGTGACTACCGTGAAGCTTTCGAGTATTTCTATTCGTCCAATAAGACCCTTAGGTTCGATACCAATCAATACGGTAATATGCTTTATGTTCCCGCAGGTGTAGGTCAGCTTACAGACGGCGAGAAGATGAGCATTTACTCCAATTCCTATCTTGTAGAAGCTTTGGAAGATTATGCAATAGGCTTCTTTGTAGGCGACGGTATGGGCACTCCCGATGCTGACGTAATTGAGGATATCGACCCCACCGATACGGTATTCTCTTACATTCAGGGTGTTGATGCCGATCACGATATGTATGAGGTAAAAGAGGATGTACGCGTTCGTGAAGAAAACGTAATTCTCGACCTTGGCTCTGTGGAATACGGTCTCTCCGCATTCAAGCTCCGCTTCCTCGGCGGCGGTGAAGACGGCGTTGTGTTCCCCACAAGTGTTGAATTCTCCATCTCCACCGATGGTCTCAGCTACTCATACATCGGCTCTGTTGCCCTTGATGATACGGGCTTCAACAGTGCAAGCTTTGAAGACGGTTATGCGTCTATCATCTACACAGGCGCAACTGATACTATCTACGGCAATACCGTTGCAGATTACACCTTTGACCTGCAGACAGAAGGCGTTTCCGCAAGATATATTAAGGCAACAATAATGAACCACTCTTCTCAGGATGAAAAGACCTTCATTTCTGAGTTCGAGGTGATCCAAAACGCTATTTATCCCGATACCAAGCCTAATACCAACGCTTCTACTTGGATCGACGTATCCGAAGATGCTATACTTATGTATCAGGATACTCTTGAAAAATGGGATAACGTTTTGAATAAGCCTTATGCATTTGAATTGGCTCCCACTACCGCAGGCTATCTCTTCGCAGAAGACGAAGGCTATGCGGACGACGGCAGAGCAGACAATGCAATCAACAAATTCCTTACCGGTCAGCTTACCGATGGCATCGGCGGCACCAAATTGTACGGCGCAAACTATGCCGGCGGCACAGCACCTACTCTTCAGGAGCTTAAGGCGATGTCCGTTGGTTGGATGAAGGCTTATGCGGCAGAGGTTTCCTTGACCTTCGATATGGAAACAGTTAACAATGTGGGTTATGTATCCGTTTACGCACTTGAGTCTAAGGACAGCGTTGACAAGATCAACCAACCCTACAACGTAACCGCATACGTTTCCGATGACAGTACAACCTGGCGTAAGGTAGCAACCGTTAACGCTAAGGATAATGACTCCAGCGAAGTATCCCTTAAGGGTATGGATATCGTTCTGGAAACCAAAGACTATGTGGTTTACAGATACAACCTTACCTTTGCAAGAGACGGCGAGCTTGGCTTGCAGCTTGACGATTATCGATACGTTAAGGTAGTTGCCGAAACCGACGGCGGTGAAGACGGCTGGATCTGTCTTACCGAAGTTGAGGTTTACGAAGGCCATCCTTGTTATCCTGTAATCGACCTTACAGACAGCAAGTTCCAGAAGACCGCTATAGGTCTTACCGAAGAAGATGTGGCAAATCAGGTAAGTGAAGTTCGTCCTACCTTCTTCCGCGGCTTCTATGACGGTAACCTTTACGCAGATGAAACACCTACGGGTGAATACAAGCTTAACGTTGTATACAACAACAAGGACGAAGAACAGTACACCAGAAATTACGTATTTGGTAATGTGGAACAGCGTGCCCTTGACGGTAGGGATATTCCTTACTTCTACGGCGGCGACCAGCTGTTGTTGCGTGTAACCAACAACCAGCTCTTCCCAACCGACTATGATTACCAAGGTGACTGGGTATCTACCTACAAGCTTTTGGCTGACAGCCGCATCTACTATACCAACGTAACCGATGCAGGCAACAGCACAACCCGCCTGTTCACCACCACAGCAGTACCTACACCTCTTACGGTTTGCAACGTGCTTGCACGTGATGAATACACAGGCGAGCTTCCCGATGGCTATTTAGGCGAAGGCTCTTACTACTATCTGCCCATCTACCTTATGAACTCTCTTGAGTATCTTAAGGCAGAAGGATACAACGTAGATAAGGCAAATCAGGATGCGCACTACATCAATATGCCCGAGAACAGAGTAGAGCTTACCGGCTCCGTAATTTGGGATACCAACTACGAGTCCGATTATGACGAATACGCAAACGACAAAAACGGCGTATCCCTCAACCTTGCTCCTCTCGGTGCAAAGACCAACCTTGGTACCGTTAAGTATAACGGTGTTGACAGAGCGGCTAATACCACCTTGCGTTTCGGCTCCGTGTGGTATATCGATGATGCTGCATACTACAATACCCATACACACAGACAGCAGTACGGTACATTGTTGTTTACTCTTAATAACCTTAACAGATATCTTACCGATACCTTCCCCTCCAGGGCTTCTTACAGCACCGTATACGAAGATCACGGCTTGCAGCTTACAAAGCTTAACGAGGCGGTAGAGGTAACCGGTGTTGAAGAAATAACAGGCGTATACGAAGTGATCAAGCTTAGCAATGTAAGCAGAGTTACAAAGCTTACTAACGTAACAGAAGCGACTGAAGATACGGCTAAGTTCAGCCTTACTGTCAGCGGCGAGCTTAAGTATTTCACCTGCAACGAAGATATCGTTATTGACGACACGACCGGCAAGGTATGGAAATCTGCCAATGACTACTTCTACAGCGCTAATAAGCGTATAAGCAGTTACAAGTTTACCACCAAGGACGAGAACGGCGGTACCAATTACTGGCATTGCACCGAAAACGTAAGCCGTGCAAACTGGGTTGACGAAAACGGCTATTGGTATTGTGCAAACGAAAACGTTGTTGATGCAACTAACGTATACAGCACGGTTCTTAACAATGGCGACACAGTTTACTACTACTGCGCCGAAGGCGAAAAGGCAGATATCAAGATACTCAGCCGTGACAGCAGTAATGTTGCCCGCTATTGGACTTGTGACGGTGACGTAGCTTCTTGGACCTATGTAACCATTGAAGATAATACCACCCGTTACTGGTACAGCAGCAATTACGATGGCATAGCAGGCGGCGTTGTTAACGATAACGGCACTTACTATGCAACCTCCAGCAATGTTGTTTACAACGGCCTTATTACAACCATTGACGGTGACGGCAATACCAGATACTGGTCTGCAGCTACCGAAGCAGCGTTTGTAATGCTCTCCGACCTTCAGGATATCATCAGGTACGAATACAATTCTGCTACCAAGAAGTTCACGTTTGATGAAGAACAGGTAATGGCAGGTCTTGACAGATATCTTGAATACGTAAACAATTACGGCACAGGTAAGCATGGTCATAATGACAACTACATTACCTTGGGCGGCATCGTTCAGCATTCTCGCGCTAACAAGTACTACTATTACAGCAACATCACTACCGAGCTTGTTTCCGACAAATATGAAGGCGGCAACATTTTCGAGGGTGTTGACTCTAATAACGCACAACAGAATATGACTGACCTCCTCGGCGTTTACAATTATGATCAGCGTTATCTCGAGTTTGACGCTATCATCGCAGGTATTCCCGAAAGTCAGAAGTCTGCTAAGATAATAGCAATTCCTTACGCAATCTACGCCAACAATTATGAATTCCTTGAGTTCGGCGAACACCTTGGTGATGGCGATGCGTACGTTGAAGATACATGGGCAGAGATATTCGATAAGTATTACGGCGGCGAAAATGCAGCCAACAACGTAAGATTCTACGTTTACGGCGGCGCTGTTGCAAGAAGCATTACCGACGTCCTTGCGGCACAGGAAGAGCTTCCCAAACAGTACGACTAAACAAAGCACTGCATTAAAGAGACGGCATCGGATTTATCCGATGCCGTCTCAAGCTGATGACAAACTTGTCATCAGCTTGGCAGAGTGCTGAGAAAGAGTGCTCACACCACCCCATTGCTCACTTCGTTCGCAACGGGGACCCCGAAAACTGTACATAGGTACTGTGAGCCGAGGTTCGTTTTGAACAAAAAAACACAATGCAATGCAGAAAAGTCAGGGGTGCGCCCTGACTTTTCATCTTTGTGTGTAATTATATTTTTCTTTTTTCGTGGTCTGTGCCTTTGTCAGCGGTCTGAGACGGCATCGGATTTATCCGATGCCGTCTTTTCCATAGTATTTCGCACAAAAAAACGGCAGCGGGTTTGTTAAAAACGTTGAAAATTGAGAATGTGTAGCAAAAATATTGACTTTGCGTTCAAAATACTGTACCCTGTAAATGGTAATTAGGCAAACAAGAGGAGGTTGTATATGAAAATAGCAAGATTGTTTTCTTTTAAGAGGGTAATAAGTCTATTGCTTGTGCTTGGCACTCTCTTTTCCTTTTCTGTAACCGCTGTTCCTGCATCCGCCCTCTACGAGGATTGGGTAATGATCGTTCAAAACGATACTAAGTGGACGGGTGCGGCTAACACTTACGGTACAGGCACACTCAGAGCTACAGGTTGCGGTATCTTCTCCTTGGTTAACGCTGTAGGCTACCTTACAGGTAACGCTATGAACGTTAACGAGGTTGCCGCTTGGGCGTACAGTATAGGTGCTTATAATAAGGGCGGTGCTGACGGTACATACAGATACGAGCTTTACCCTTATGTAGAAGCTAAGTACGGCGAAAAGTACGGTTTTACAGTTAACTGTAACGGTACACAAGGCTGGTGGGCAAATGTAAAGAGCAGTGTGCTTATCAATCACCTTAATAGCGGCGGCGTTGCTGTTGCGCATGTTCCCGGCCATTTTATTGCAATCGTTGATTACAACGCAAGCACAAAGAAATATCACGTGCTTGATAGCTATCCCACCAACAGCAGACAGTCTTACCCCGGCGACGTTTGGCTTACAGAAAGTCATCTTACAACCGTTTCTGCTATGACAGTTGACTGGTTCTGCTTGCTCTCCGAGGCACAGACCAACAAGGTTAAGGCTCCTACCATTGCATCGGAGTCTGTTGTTGCACATAACGCCAATCTTGCAGTAAGCTGGGGCGCTGTTGCCAACGCTACCTCTTATAACTATAAGGCTGAAGTGTTTAGGGGCGAAACAAGCGCAACCACCGGCACTGTTATAGCAAGCGGTACAACTACAGGTACCTCTTTCAACGTTCCCGCACAGGCAAGCGGTAAATATATCAAAGTTACCGTTACCGCAGTGGGCCCCGAAAATACGGCGGCAGCTTCCAAAACCGTTATGCTCGGTCCTTGGATAGGCTCCTATCCCACCAATGTTGAGTATATTCCCGTGGCAGATATCAACGGCTCTGTTACCGCAAGCTCCAGCAGTATTTGGACAGCCGCAAAAGGCACCTCGTTTGGTATGACCTGGTGGCGTGCGTTCCTTTGTTCTCCTAACGCCGACGGTACGTATACGGTAAACACCATATACGAAAACGGCGTTGAAAAAAGCGTATCTGTTTCGGGCAACCAAGTGCTCTGGGTAATCCACAGCGGTTACGAGAATTACAGCTATGCCGCAAAGATAGTAACAGGGGATAAGCTTACATTTGTAGGCGCTTATCTGGATAACGCAACCATTCGAGGCTCCGGCTACGTACTTGTTAACGGCGGCATTGCAATCGGTCCGGAAAGTTTGACTATTAAGGATACGTCTATTGCGTATAAGGATAGCTTTGTAAAGGGTAGCTTTTCCGGTGTGACCAAGGATAGCTTCGTTACAATGTTTAACGAAAGTGCAGAGTTTATAGTTGTTAAAGACGCTTCCGGTAACGAGCTTAAGTCAGGCGTTATGACTACAGGCTGTACGGTATCCCTTGTTGTAAATTCCGAAGTAAGGGAAAGTTATACCGTAGTTATCACCGGCGATATAAGCTGTGACGGTCAGGTTACCACCACCGACCTGTTGGAAGTAAGACGTGCTGTTTCGCACAAAAGCACTTTGACCGGTGTTTATGCGGCAGCAGCAGATGCTGACGGCAGTGACAGTATTTCCACAACGGACTTTGCAATTATCAGAAAGCTGGTAAGCAACAAAGGATAATAATGGTTTAAGTATTAAAGCCTCTCGTTATGTTTTATCGGGAGGCTTTCAAACAGCCAAAAATTAGATGTAAAAAGGAAAATAATACTTGCAATATTCCGTTATTTGTGATAATCTAATAAAGAGGGAGAAGTATATTTCTCCCTTTGGTATGAAACTAATAAATAATTTTGAAAGGAATGATATTTAATGGGATATTTAACTTATCCTGCTGAGCATCTTGACAAATTTTGTATGGAGGCTTTTTGTAAGTTCGGATTTTCCGAAGCAGAAAGCAGAATAATCTCTGACGTACTTATGCTTTCCGACCTTTACGGCATAGAAAGCCACGGTATGCAGCGCCTCGTAAGATATCACAAGGGTATCGAAAAAGGCACGATCGTTGTTGACGCAAAGCCTGAGGTTGTATTTGATACTCCCATTTCCGCAGTTATTGATGCCCATGACGGTATGGGTCAGCTTGTTGGCCACACCGCTATGGAAATAGCAATAGAAAAAGCTAAGACCGCAGGTGTTGGTATAGTTTCCGTTAAAAATTCCAATCACTACGGTATCGCAGGCTACTATGCAAAGATGGCTTGCGACGCAGGTCTTGTAGGTTTCTCCTGCACAAACTCCGAAGCTATAATGGTTCCCACCTTCGGTAAGCTTGCTATGATAGGCTCTAACCCCATAGCAATGTCTGCACCCGCTGAACCTTATCCCTTCTTCTTCGATGCTTCCACTACCGTTGTTACCCGCGGTAAGCTTGAAATGTATAATAAGATGTCCAAGCCCCTTCCGGAAGGCTGGGCGCTTGACAAGGACGGTCACCCCTCTACCGATGCAGCAGACGTTCTTAAGAACATCGTTGCAAAGAACGGCGGCGGCATAATGCCTCTCGGCGGCTCCAATGAACAGCTCGGTAGCCACAAGGGCTACGGCTGGGGTATGGTTTGTGAATTCTTTGCATCCATCCTTTCTCAGGGCGTAACCTCCAACTATTGTATGAAGAACGGTAAGAGCGGTATCTGCCACGGCTTTATGGCTATCAATCCTGCATTCTTTGGCAACGCTGAGGATATAAAGGCACACTTCTCCAAGTATCTCCAAGACCTTCGTGAAAGCCCCAAGGCAGACGGTCAGGAAAGAATTTACACCCACGGCGAAAAGGAAATTGCCGCAATGGAAGACAGAAAAGCTAACGGCATAAAGGTTAACGAAAACACCGTTAGAGAAATGGTTGATATGGCTAACTACCTCGGTATGGACGTTAAGGCATACTTTGGTGATTTCGCAGCTGACAACAACAGTCAGATGTTCTCCGGAAACTATTAATAAAAATAAAAAATAAGGAGTCTGTTAATATGACTACTGCAGAAAAAAGTTTAGCTCTCCACTATGAGAAAAAAGGTAAGATCGAAGTTATAACTACCGTTCCCTGCAAGACTAAGGAAGACCTTGCACTTGCTTATACTCCCGGTGTTGCTACTCCTTGCCTTGAAATACAAAAAGATGTAAACAAGTCTTATGAGCTTACCAGAAGATGGAATATGTGTCTCGTTGTAACCGACGGTACCGCTGTTCTCGGTCTTGGCGATATAGGCCCCGAGGCAGGTATGCCCGTTATGGAAGGCAAGTGCGCACTCTTTAAGGCTTTCGGCGATGTTGATGCGTTCCCTCTCTGCATTAAGAGTAAGGATGTTGATGATATCGTTAAGACTATCCAGCTTATATCAGGCAGTTTCGGCGGTGTTAACCTTGAAGATATCTCTGCACCCCGTTGCTTTGAAATAGAAAAGAGACTTAAGGAAGTTTGTGATATTCCTATCTTCCACGATGACCAGCACGGTACGGCAGTTGTTACTCTTGCAGGTCTTACCAACGCTCTCAAGGTTGTAGGCAAGAAGAAGGAAGACGTTCAGATAGTTATCAACGGCGCAGGCGCTGCGGCTATCTCTATCTGCCGTTTGCTTCTCACGGCAGGTTGTAAAAACATTATACTCTGCGACCGTAACGGTGCTATCTACGCAGGCAGAGAAAAGGGTATGAACCCCATTAAGGATGAAATGGCACTTGTTACCAACCTTGAAAAGAAGGCAGGCAGCCTTGCAGACGTTCTCGTTGGTGCTGACGTGTTTATAGGTGTTTCCGCTCCTAATATGGTTAGCGTTGATATGGTTAAGACTATGGCTGAAGGCGCTATTGTATTTGCTTGTGCTAATCCCCTTCCTGAAATTCTTCCCGACGATGCTAAGGCAGGCGGTGCGGCAGTTGTTGCTACCGGCAGAAGCGACTTCCCCAACCAGATAAATAACGTTCTTGCGTTCCCCGGCATTTTTAGAGGTGCGTTTGACGTTCGTGCTTCCGATATCAACGACGAAATGAAGCTTGCCGCTTCCGAAGCTATCGCAAGCCTCGTTTCCGATGAGGAGCTTAATCCCGAGTATATTATGCCCGCCGCTTTCGATGAAAGAGTAGGCACTTCCGTTGCAGCTGCAGTTGCAGAAGCCGCTCGTAAGACAGGTGTTGCAAGAATATAAGCTATGGCAAGTTTTAATTTACCTTATTTTAAAGAGCATTTAAAATTTGAAGTATCTGATGAAAGATTGGCAGGCGTACTTGTCAGTCGTTCTGAGGACTATAAGCCCACCAAATCCCAGACCGAGCTTGTTGAGGAGGCTTTGGCAAACCCCATCGCTTCTGAAAAGCTGTCGGAAAAAGTAAAGGGTAAAAAGCATATAGTTATTATCTCCAGTGACCATACACGTCCCGTACCCAGTGCTGTAACGATGCCTGTAATTCTTAAGGAAATTCGTTCCGCCAATAAGGATTGCCGCATAACAATCCTTGTTGCAACGGGTATGCATCGCCCCACTACTCACGATGAGCTTGTGGCTAAATACGGTGCGGAGATCGTTGCAAACGAAGAAATAGTTGTGCACGATGCGTACAAGGACGAGGAGATGTGCTTTAAGGGTATACTTCCTTCCGGTGGCGAGCTGTGGATAAACAAGCTTGCCGATGAAGCAGACCTTCTTATTTCCGAAGGGTTTATCGAACCGCACTTTTTTGCAGGTTTCTCCGGCGGCAGAAAATCCGTACTTCCCGGCATCGCTTCCAAAAAGACCGTGCTTTGGAACCACAATGCACTGTTCTTAGCTAACAAGAACGCACGTGCAGGTAGTCTGGAAGGCAATCCCGTACATAAGGATATGCTTTTCGCCGCACAGGCGGCAGGTCTTTGCTTCATACTCAATGTTGTTATCAACAGTGAGAAGGAGGTTATCGCCGCATTCGCAGGCGACCTTTCCGAAGCGCACGCTAAGGGGTGCGAGTTCGTGGCATCCCTTGCACAGGTTAATGCTATCCCCGCCGATATCGTTGTTACAACCAACGGCGGTTATCCTCTGGACCAGAATATCTACCAAACAGTTAAGGGTATGACGGCAGGCGAAGCTTGCGTTAAGGAAGGCGGCGTTGTCATTATCGCTTCTTCCTGTATGGACGGTCACGGCGGCGAATTCTTCTATAAGCTGTTGGCAGAAAAGCCCTCAGCACAGGCGGCGTACGATTCTATTAACGGCGTGCACCCCTCTAAGACGGAGTTTGACCAGTGGGAAGCTCAGATACTTGCACGTATACTTACAAAGTGTACCGTAATTATCGTAAGCAAGCATTGCGACCCTCAAATGATAAAGGATATGCACATAGACCACGCCTTCACTCTTGAGGAAGCTATGGAAAAGGCAGAAGCTATCGTGGGCAAAGACAGTAAGGTTACAGTCATTCCCGACGGTATCGCCGTAATAGTTAAATAACTAAAAATGGGGGTGCAATATATTTGCATCCCCGCTTTTATAAATGTGATGAAAAGAAAAATGTTAATTATACTAATAGTAATATTGGCAGTTGCTTTGCTCGGGCTGTCTTGGGTCCTTGGCGTCAATGCTTACGTAAAGCATTCGGGCGGCAAAAGTATGGTAAGCGAGGATGGGGCGGCACAGCTTTCAGATGTGGACTGTATCATAATCCTTGGCTGTAAAGTCAACGGCGATACTCCAAGCGATATGTTGGAGGACAGGCTTCTTTGTGGCATAAACCTTTACAAAAGCGGTGCCGCCCCCAAAATTATAATGAGCGGCGACCACGGCACCGTTTCCTATGACGAAGTTAACACTATGAAACAGTACGCCATAGATGCAGGTGTTCCCTCGAGCGATGTGTTTATGGATCACGCAGGCTTTTCCACTTACGAAAGCGTTTACAGAGCAAGGGATGTATTCAAAGCCAAAAAGATTATAATAGTGACCCAAACGTATCACCTTTACCGTGCCCTTTATATTGCAAATGAGCTGGGCTTGGAGGCATACGGCGTAGCCTCTGATTATGATGTGTATATAAATCAGACCCAAAGAGAGCTAAGGGAGGTCTTGGCACGCAACAAGGATTTCTTCACCGCGCTATTTAAACCAAAGCCCACCTATCTTGGTGACGCTATTCCCGTAAGCGGCAACGGTGATGTAACTAATGATAAATGAAGGAAGCTGAACGGCATTGCCGTTCAGCTTCCTTACATTATATATTAAAACAGTGTCTTTGTGAATTCGGTAAGTGTTGCAAGTTTTGCGTCAACATCTGCTTCGGTCTCACCCTTGGCAAGGATGTAAACTTTAATCTTAGGCTCGGTGCCCGAAGGACGGATAATGTAACTGCTGCCGTCAGCAAGCTCGTAAAACAGCATATCGCTGGCGGGGAGCCCCGTACTGCTTACGCTGTTATCTGCAAGGTTTACTATCTCGCCGCTCTTGTAGTCACGTGCACGCTTAACGGCAATGCCGCCAACCTCGGTAAGGCCTTCACTGCGGAATGCAGACATCTTTTCTCTCATGGTCTTCATAGGATCGATGCCTGCTACCACGTTGCTTATACCGGCTTCTTTGTAAAAGCCGTACTTTTCGTAAACCTCTGCCATCGCTTCGTAAAGGGTCTTGCCGTTCTTCTTGTAGTACGCTGCCATTTCGGCAATCAGCAGGGAAGCGGCAACTGCGTCCTTGTCCCTTGCGTATGTGCCGGGCAGGTAGCCGTAGCTTTCCTCGTAGCCGAACAAAAAGCCGTAGCTTCCGTCTGCCTCAAACTGCTTTATCTTTTCACCTATATATTTAAATCCCGTAAGCACGTTCATCATAGTAACGCCGTTGGCAACACAAACAGCTTCACCAAGCTCGCTGGAAACCACGCTCTTTATAATACAGGGGTTAGCGGGCATAGTACCCTTTTCACGTCTGCCGCGGATGATGTACTCAATAAGCAAAGCACCAACCTGGTTGCCGCTGAAGGGAACAAACATACCGTTTTTATCCTTAACAACTATACCGACACGGTCGCTGTCGGGGTCGGTAGCAAGTATCAGGTCGCAGTCAATACCTTCGGAAAGTGCCATGTCTATACCGTCAGCAAAGCAAGCCTTGCTTTCGGGATTGGGGGACTTAACGGTGGGGAAGCGGCCGTCAGGCGTGGACTGGGAAGCCACAAGACGCAAATTGTTAACGCCTGCACGCTTAAGAACTTCGGGAACAAGCTTATATCCTGCGCCGTGAAGAGGGGTGTAGATTATGTTAAGGCTGTCGCCGTATTCTCTTAGAGCATCGGGACAAACACCGCAGGCAAGCACGCACTGCATATAAGCCTCGTCAACCTCGGCACCTATAATCTTAACAATGCCTTTTTCAACTGCTTCGTCAAAGGGCATCTTCTTAACATCGTCAAATATATCAAGCTCTGCAACGGTCTTTGATACTACTGCCGCATGGTCGGGAGGCAACTGTGCGCCGTCTTCCCAATATGCTTTGTAGCCGTTGTATTCCATAGCGTTGTGGGATGCAGTGATGTTTATACCCGCAATGCATCCGAGATGTAAAATAGCAAAGGAAAGCTCAGGCGTGGGGCGAAGGCTTTCAAAATAGTAAACCTTAATGCCGCTTGCAGCCAATACCTCGGCAGAAACCTTTGCAAACTCAATAGAGTTAATGCGGCTGTCGTAAGCGATAGCTACGCCGCGGTCAGCGCCGTCCTTGTCAAGTATCAGCTTTGCAAGGCCTGCGGTATTGTGGGCGACGGTGTAAACGTTCATTCTGCCTGTGCCTGCGGTCATTGTACTGCGAAGACCTGCCGTGCCAAATTCCATAGGCACGCCGAAACGTGCGGTAATCTCTTCTGTATTACCCGCAATAGAACGCAGTTCTTCCTTGGTAGCTTCATCAACCACAGGGGAAGAAAGCCATTTATTGTACATATCCATCATAAGAAAAACACCTTCCTTATTATATTATAGGGCTATTATATCACAAAAGGGTAAAAATGCAAAGCTTTTTTGCGGTAAATTATCTCAAAATATGATAAATGCCCCTTGTTAACAAAATGTTTACAACTATTTTCGCCCTTTTGTATAAATTTTTCCTGCAAAAGTATTGCAATTTGCCCAAAGATATAGTAGAATTATAGGGCTTGAGTGCGATGAAGCGGGAAGTTGCTGCCGCCATGCAGGTAATTTCCGTGGAGTATGTCCGACAATCGGGCGATAGGGAAAGCGTTTTTTAAGGGTGTTGCTTGAAACGCCCGAAAGCGTGTTAAGACCCTGCCACCAAGAAAAATACTTTATATTTATTAGGAGGCACAAAACATGGCAAACAAGGAAAAACTCAGAATCCGTCTTAAGTCCTACGATCACACGCTTATCGACAAGTGTGCTGAGAAGATTGTGGAAACCGCTAAGAGAAACGGCGCTTCCGTTTCCGGTCCCATTCCTCTCCCCACCGATAAGGAAATCATCACCATTCTTCGCGCAGTTCACAAGTATAAGGACAGCCGTGAACAGTTCGAACGCAGAACTCACAAGCGTCTTATCGACATCATCAAGCCCTCTCAGAAGGCTGTTGAGGCTCTCATGACTATCGAGATGCCTGCAGGTGTTGACATAGAAATCAAGCTTTAAGACTTAAGGCAGACGCACGCAGCGTCCACAAATTATGACAATTACGCCTTCGGGTGTAAAATAACGGTCATGTTGCCGCCCGTAGCGGACGGTAACCAATAACCGTAAGGAGGAAAATTTAAATGAAAAAAGGCATCATCGGCAAAAAGATTGGCATGACGCAAATCTTTGATGAAAAGGGCAACGTAGTACCTGTAACGGTAGTCGCTGCCGGACCGTGTGTGGTAGTACAGAAGAAAACTGTTGCCAAAGACGGTTATGACGCAGTTCAGTTGGGCTTCTCCGAAATAGAAGACAGAAAACTGACAAAGCCCGCTAAGGGACACTTCACCAAGGCAGGGGTTGCATTCAAGAGATATCTGAAGGAGTTCAGACTTGAAGATTGTGCATCTCTCAACGTTGGTGACATTGTTAAGGCTGACACTTTTGAGGTTGGCGAAAAGGTTGACGTAACCGGCATGACCAAGGGTCGCGGTTTCAGTGGCGTTATCAAAAGATGGGGCGCACACAGACTCAGAATGTCCCACGGTACAGGTCCTGTTCACCGTCAGGTAGGCTCT
>SVRF01000026.1 GCA_015064945.1 Oscillospiraceae bacterium
GACCTCGCATGTTTTCCTGATTCTTTTTTATCATTTTCATCACCCCTCCCATTATACCATATTTCTTCACAAACATAAAGAAAAAAGCCCAGTTATACTGGACTTTTTCGACAGACTGAAAGGAGCTTTTTGCAAAGCTCCTTTATTAAGAAATCGAATTTTTCCCTGTTCTGCGCAGTTTTTGTATTTTCTGAGGACACGCGCCTCAGAAAATACACCTTAGTTTTTGCGAGTGCCACGAAGTGGCGCGAAGGTGCGAACGAACAAAAATGGTGCTCGTTATTTTCTCGGGGTCCCCGTTGCGAACGAATGTGAGCAATGGGGTGTTTTCTTGGGGTCCCCGTTGCGAACGAATGTAAGCAATGGGGTGTTTTCTTGGGGTCCCCGTTGCGAACGAATGTAAGCAATGGGGTGTTTTCTTGGGGTCCCCGTTGCGAACGAATGTAAGCAATGGGGTGTTTTAGTCTTCTTCGCCGCAGACGATAAAAAGATACTCGCTGCTGCCGGGGAATACCACATTAAGCTTCTTAACGGGCACGCCGTTTATCTTATTAAACAGCTTGATGCCGTCGGTAACGCTGAAGGAGGAGAAGGAGGAAAGCCCCTCACCCGTGTACTTGGCATACGCCTCCTTGCGTACCCAGATCTGTGCAAAGCGCTCGCCGTCAGCGCCGTCACGCACGTACTCCGCCTCGTCAGAGGTGAAAAAGCGGTCTGCAAGCGCCACATAGTCGGGACGTTTTTCCACTGTGCCGTTTTCGAAACGTGCCATATGCTCGCCGTCGATGCCGATGGGCTTTGAGGAGAACGCCGCAACCATAACCTCGTCTGCGGTGGTAACGCTTATGTAGATATCGTGGGGTACGCCCTTGATATAGGGCTTACCCTTGCTTGTATAAAGTACCTCTGCGCTGTCTATGCCCGTGTATTCACGCAGTGCGGACTGGATCTGAGAATGGCGCTTTTCCTTGCTTGCGTTATTCTCAAAAATAAAGGTTTTAATAGCCATAGCTTATTCCTCCACCGTTTCTTCGGTCATTTCTTCCTCCGGCTCGGGCTTAACTGCCGCAAAGCCGATGATGCGTGCATTTTCTTCCGTACGCATTACTATAACGCCGCCCGTTGCTCTGCCGTATACGGGTATCTCATCGGCGGCAAAGCGGATGATTATGCCGCTGTCCGTAATAAGCATTACGTCATCACCGGGATAAACCACGGCTATACCTGCCAGCATACCCGTCTTATCCGACAGCTTGTGACAGCAAATACCCTTACCGCCGCGGGATTGTATCTTAAACTCGTCAAATTCACACTTCTTGCCGTAGCCGTTTTCGCTTACGGTTATGATCTTTGCGCCCTCGTCAATGGCCTTTTGGTCAATAACGGAAGCGCCCACGATGTAGTCGCCGTCCTCAAGGGTCATACACTTAACTCCGCGTGCCTGTCTGCCCATACTGCGTGCGTCGGTCTCTTCAAACCTGATGCCCCTACCGCTGTGGGTAGCCACAAGCACACAGTCGTGACCCTTGGTGCGGAGAACAAACCAAAGCTCGTCACCCTCGTCAAGGTTAATAGCGAACAAGCCGCCGCTGCGTCTTGTCTGGTATTCCATAAGGCTGATACGCTTAATTACGCCCAGCTTTGTAACAAGTACAAGATATTCCTCCTCATTAAAGCCCTCAACGGGGATAACGGAGGTGATCTTTTCACCCTCGCCAAGCTGAAGCACGTTGGCAAGGTGGGTACCCTTGGAGGTTCTGCTTGCCTCGGGTATCTCGTAGCACTTCTTGCGGTAGACCTTGCCCAAGTTGGAGAACATAAGAAGCAGGGAGTGGCTGTGGGATACGATAACCTGCTCTACAAAGTCTTCTTCCTTGGTTGCCATACCCGTAAGACCCTTGCCGCCGCGGTGCTGTGCCTGATAGGTATCTGCAGGGAGACGCTTGATGTAGCCGCCGTGGGTAACGGTAACAACGCTGTTAACACGCTCTATAAGGTCCTCGTCAAGTATTTCGTTATCAACTGTCTCTATTCTTGTACGGCGCTCGTCACCGTAACGCTCCTTAACCTCGGCAAGGTCGTCCTTGATGATGGCGGTAACCTTTGTACCGTCTGCAAGGATCGCCTTAAACTCTGCTATCTGAGCATACAGACCGTTAAGAGTATCCTCTATCTTCTGTCTTTCCATACCGGAAAGTCGGCCAAGCTGCATCTCCACAATCGCCTGTGCCTGTACGTCGCTGAAGTCGAATACCTCCATAAGTGCCGCCTTAGCGTCGGAAATGCTGGAGCTGGCACGAATGGTCTTGATTATCTCGTCAATAAAATCAAGTGCCTTCTTGTAGCCCTCGTAGATGTGCGCCGCCTTCTCTGCCTTTGCAAGGTCGAAGCGGGTACGGCGGACAATAACGTCCTCCTGATGGCGGAGGTAGTGGGTAAGCACCTCTTTAAGGTTTAAGGTCTTGGGCTCGCCGTTAACAAGGGCAAGCATATTTATGGGGATAGTGTCCTGCATCTGGGTCATTTTATACAGGTTGTTAAGCACTATCTGAGGGTTAGCGTCCTTCTTGAGGTCTATAACCACACGCATACCCTTTTTACGGTCGGACTCGTTACGTATATCGGTAATGCCCTCAATGCGCTTGCTCTTTACAAGGTCAACGATACTTGCAAGGAGCATGGAACGGTTAACCTGATAGGGAAGCTCGGTAACAACAATACTGGTTCTGCCGTGTTTTTCTTCAAAATGGGCGGCGGCACGTACCTTTGCCCTGCCTCTGCCCGTCATATACGCCTCGTACACGCCGCTGACACCGTAAAGAGTGCCTGCGGTGGGGAAGTCGGGCCCCTTTATAAACTGCATAAGGTCGGGAACGGTGCAGTCGGGATTGTCTATAAGGTGATAAAGTGCGTCTATAACCTCCCGCATATTATGGGGCGGAACATTGGTAGCCATACCAACGGCTATACCTACCGTACCGTTTACAAGCAGGTTGGGGAAGCGGCAGGGAAGCACCTCCGGCTCCTTACGGGAGTTATCGAAGTTGGGAATAAAATCCACCACGTTCTTTTCGATATCCGAGAGCATCAGGTTGGAAATACGGGTCATACGGCTTTCCGTATAACGGTAAGCCGCCGCCTTATCGCCGTCGATGGTACCGAAGTTACCCTGACCGTCTATAAGGGGATATCTTAAAGAGAAGGTTTGCGCCATACGAACCATAGTGTCGTAAACAGCGGCGTCACCGTGGGGGTGGTATCTACCAAGCACATTACCGACGGTGGTAGCGGACTTGCGGTAATCGTTATCGTAAGTCAGCTTGTCCTCGTGCATTGCGTAAAGTATACGGCGGTGCACGGGCTTAAGACCGTCCCTTACATCGGGCAGTGCTCTGCCCACTATAACGGACATGGAGTAGTCGATATAAGCGGTTTTAACCTCTTGCTTTATATCAACATCCACTATTTTTTGGGTATAATGACTTTCGTATTCTTTTTCTATGTTTTTGTTTTCGTTATCCATCTAAAGCCCTCCCTTAAATGTCAAGGTTGGAAACGTATTTAGCGTTCTGCTCTATAAACTCACGTCTGGGCTCTACGTTATCGCCCATAAGTATGGAGAAGATCTCGTCCGCCTCGATAGCGTCTTCGATAGTTATCTTACAAAGAGTTCTGGTTGCCGGATCCATAGTGGTCTCTTCAAGCTGACCGGGGTTCATTTCACCAAGACCTTTATAACGCTGTACCTTTATCTTAGGGCCGCCCTCGCCAAACTCCTCAATTATCTTGTCACGCTCTTCGTCAGAGAAGGCGTATCTCTTCTGCTTGCCCTTTTCTACCTTGTAAAGGGGAGGCATTGCCGCATAGATGTGGCCCTGCTCGATAAGAGGGCGCATGTGGCGGAAGAAGAAGGTGAGAAGCAGAGTCTTAATGTGGGCACCGTCTACGTCCGCATCCGCCATCATAATTATCTTGCCGTAGCGGAGCTTGCTTATATCAAATTCGTCACCTATACCCGTACCCAGCGCCATAATAATGGGCACTATCTGGGTAGAGGTATAAATTCTGTCAAGCCTTGCCTTTTCTACGTTAAGTATCTTACCCCTCATAGGAAGCACTGCCTGATACTTACTGTTTCTGCCTTCCTTGGCGCTACCGCCTGCAGAGTCACCCTCTACAAGGAACAGCTCTGTAAACTCAACACGTCTTTCACTGCAATCTGCCAGCTTGTCGGGCATACTGCTGCCCTCAAGAAGCCCCTTGCGGCGGGTCATATCCCTTGCTTTTCTTGCGGCTTCGCGGGCACGGGCGGCGCTTATTGCCTTTTCTATTATTGCCTTACCGGTCTTGGGGTTTTCCTCAAGGTATTCGTTCAGCTTTTCGCTTACCATACCGTCAACAATGGCACGCATCTCGCTGTTGCCCAGCTTTGACTTGGTCTGACCCTCGAACTGTGCATTCTCCAGCTTTACGCTGATTATGGCGGTAAGACCCTCAAGCACGTCCTCGCCCGTAAGCTTTTCCTCGCCCTTAAGGATGCCGTGGTTTTTGCCGTAGTTGTTAAGTACACGGGTAAGTGCGGCTTTAAAGCCGGTCTCGTGCATACCGCCTTCTACGGTGCGGATATCGTTGGCGAAGGAGAGGATGGTGTTGGTATAGGAGGCATTGTACTGCATTGCCACCTCGGCAAGAGAAGTACCCTTGCCGCCGTTAACGTAAATTATATCCTCGTGAAGCAGTTCTTCGTGCTTCTTGCTGTTTATGTGCTCTACAAAGCTGCGGATACCGCCCTCATAGCAGAGGTTGACCTCTACCGGCTCCTCACCTCGCTCGTCACGGAGGGTAATGGAAAGACCTGCGTTAAGGAATGCCTGCTCCCTAAGTCTGGTCTTTACGGTATCAAAATCGAAAACAACCTCTTCAAATATGGTCTCGTCAGGGTAAAAACGCACGTAAAGACCGTGTCTGTCCGTCTTGCCCACCTGCTTGAAGGGAACGGTTACCTTGCCGTACTCAAATTCTTCGCTGTACTCAAAGCCGTCATAGCAGTCCACCATAATAAGGCGCTTGGAAAGGGCGTTAACTACGGAAGCACCAACGCCGTGCAAGCCGCCGCTTATACTGTAACCGCCGCCGCCGAACTTACCGCCTGCGTGGAGCACGGTAAACACCACCTCGGGGGTAGGGATGCCCATCTTATGCATACCTGCGGGCACACCTCTGCCGTCGTCCTGTACGGAACAGCTTCCGTCAGCAAGCAAAGTAACGGTAATGTTCTTACAGTAGCCTGCAAGAGCTTCGTCTATAGAGTTATCAACTATTTCGTAAATAAGATGGTGCAGACCTCTTATTGAGGTAGTACCGATATACATACCGGGACGTTTACGCACCGCCTCAAGACCTTCAAGGACCTGTATTTGGTTCTCGTTGTAGCTTTGTGCCATATTTTCTGCCATTTTATCTCCTCACTTCTGTTTCTCCGCGGTTTCTGAGCACCTTTGCGGAAAGGGATGTTATATATATTCTGTCCGTATATTCGCCGTCCGTAAGCACAAATGCGGCGGGCAGGTCGGTACACAGGTTAACCGCCTTGTACTCCTTTTGCATCCTTGCCAAAAACCGCTTTGTTTCACCGCTTTCGGTGGCCTTTTCTATATCAAATATACCTACGATTTCTTTGTTTCTTACTGTTTCACTCTTGCCCAAGTGCAAATTTTTCGCCTCCCGACGGTGTTTCACAAAAGCACATACCTTTTTCAACCTTTATACGGTTTTGCACGTCAAGGGCGGAGAAATAATCCTTCTCACAGCCGGTTATAATAACCTGTCTGCCACCGGTCTTTTTAAGTATTATGCTTCTTCTGCCCTCATCCAGCTCGCTTAGTATATCGTCAAACAGGAATACCGGGTATTCACCCGTTACCTTACGTGACATCTCACCTTCCGCCAGCTTAAGGGCAAGGACGGCACTTCTCTGTTGCCCCTGAGAGGCAAAAAACCGTCCGTTTTTATTATTTAGGTAAATGGTAAAGTCATCCTTATGGACACCAAAAAGACTTATTCCCCGTAAAATTTCAGCTTCACGCTTACTGTTAAGATAGGCAAGCATTGCCACACGGGTCTCCTCGGCGGTTTCCGGCTCCTCTTCAAAGCAGCCGTTGTATTTAAGGCGCAGTACTTCCTTACCGCCGCTTATCTCCTCCTGCTGGGATGCCGCACATTCCTCAAGCTGCTTTAAAAAGCGGCGGCGGTTAAAGCTTATTGCGGCTGCTGCGGCGGAAAGCTTCTCGTTATATATGCCTATCATATCAGCCTTATAGCCCTTGTCCGTATCCTGCTTAAGCAGAGCATTTTTTTGAAGGAGTATACGGTTATACTCGCTTAAATACGAAACGTAGCGGGGATAGGACTGACAGATAGCCAAATCTATAAACCTTCTGCGGTTTTCGGGCTGTCCCTTTACCAAATTAAGATGATCCGGGGTAAAAATAACCGCTCTGAATGCCCCCAAATACTCGGAAAGCTTGGTTACGGTGTTTCCGTTGCGCAAAAATTCCCTTTTTCGGTTTTTAAAAATCTTTACGCCCAGGTTTACGTCCTTGCGGCTGTCACCGAAGCACAGCTCGGCGGCGGCACCGTCCTCACCGAAATATATAAGTTCACGGTCTTTACAGTTTCTGAAGCTTTTACCTGCTGCAAAGTAAAATATACTCTCAAGTATATTTGTCTTTCCTGCGGCGTTCTCGCCGTAGATAACGTTTACGCCGTCGGTAAACCCCAGCTCGCTGTAGCGGTTGTTCCTAAAATTAACAAGCCTTAGCTCTTTTACCTGCATTTTTAACCGTTAAGACGCATGGGCAGTACCAAGTAAAGGTATTTGCTGCCTTCTTTTTCCACAGCAGGGGTTATTACCATTGACATAAGGGGAGAGGAAAGGGAAGCCAATATCAGCTCGTCCTTACAGGCTCTCAGCGCGTCAAGCAGATAGCGGTTATTAAAGCCTATCTCTATATCGTCCCCTTCCTTACTTACGGGGATATTATCGTTAACTCTGCCGTACTGGGTGGAACAGCTTACGTTAAGGTTACCGCCGGAAAAGCTGCACTTTAAAGGGGTAATAAGCTTATCATCTATAAGCAGGGATGCACGCTCCACACTGTCGATAAACAGACCTGTATCCACCTTAACAAAAATCTTGTTCTGGGTGGGGATGGCCTTGCGGTAATCAAAAAACTCACCCTCTATAAGACGGGAGAAGAACACGGTCGTGCCTATCTTCATAATGATGTGCTTACCCGTCAGCTCCACAATAACAGTCTCATCATTATCATTAAGCAGCTTTGAAAACTCGTAAATGCTCTTACCCGGCACTATAAAGCTGATCTCGGAAAGACTGCCTGCCGCAACTGCCTGTGTTTCTTCCCTCAGCGCCATACGGTGGTTATCAAGGGCAACGACTGTAAGGCGGTCGTCTTTTATCTCAAAATACTCGCCCGTAAGGATGGGGCGTGCGTCGGTCTGTGCCACCGCAAAGTAGGTAGAGGAAATTATTTCTTTTAAAAGACCTGCATTTATCCTGAAGCTTTTGTCACCGCTAAGCTCGGGCAAATTAGGAAACGCCTCTGCGGAAAGAGCGTGAACGGAAAATTCACTCATCCCGCCGCTGATGGTAACGGTGTTTTTTTCGTTTATTTCAAAGCTTATGTCACAGTCGGGAAAATTGCGGATGATAGCGCTTATCTTCTGGGCGTTGAGTATAACAGCCCCGTCACCCTCACCGAGAACGGTGCACTGGGTCTTTACGCCTTTTTCCAGGTCATAGCCGCAAATACTAAGCTCGCTGCCTGAAAGCTCAAACAAAAGTCCTTCAAGTGCAGGCAGGGTGCTTTTATTAGAGGATGCCGCAAGGGCGGGCATTATTGCCGACAGCAGGGTTTTTCTGTCCGAAGTGAATCTTAGTGCCATTTTTTAAAAAGTCTCCTCTCCTCGCGCGTTAATAGTGTCAGATATAGAATATTTTTAAAGGAATAATAGTAGTATTAATAGTAGGGGCTGAGGGAAATGCGGAAAACACCCAAGATGCCCCTTTTTTCTTTGTTTTTCGGCATTTTTCTTTGCGGAAAAACCTTGTGGAACAATTCAGTGAAAAAAGCGGAAAATGCGGAAAAAATATGTTAGTAAACTAAAGTGAATTTTCTGCCGCCGATAAAAACTTTTAAAATGTTTATAAAATCGCTTAAAAATTAAATAAATCGTGTAACTTGTGGGGAAAGCTGTTAGCTTGTTGTGGAACTGCGTTGGGTCTTGAGCATCAAAACCGAAAAACATAGATAATGCGTTCCTTTTTACCTGAGGGAAAACAGGGAAAGATGATTGTGGGAAAATAAGTGAAGTTTTAAGCATTGCGTCTTAAAACAAAGTTAAGAAGCGATGCGATCCACGGCAATTTTTTGTTTTTGCGTGGATTTTAGGCTTTTATTATTTGTTACGTTACGGCGGGAGTAGAACCCCCGCCCTACGGACAAATTGTAAGGTTTTTCGGTTAATGGGGTGATTATATTTATTTTGGGGTTCCCGTAACAAACGCAGTGAGTTATGGGGTAATTTTTTTCGGCTTGCCGAAAAATTTCCTTACCTTTTCACTTTTCACTCTTACCTCTTCACTTGCGAACGCAGTGAGTAATGGTGTGTTTTTAATTATTGAGCTCTCTCTCAATGCTCTCGATCTCACGCTTAAATTTTTCCGAGGTCTTTATGCGGTCGGAAATATTATCGCAGGAGTCCATAATAGTGGAGTGATGGCGCTTAAGTATTGTGCCTATCTCCTTAAAGGTCATATTAAGCATATTGCGCATAAAGTATGCTGCGATATGACGGGCGTTTTTAACGGCGGCATCACGTTTTGCACCGGTGATGTCCTCCTTCTTTACGCCGTAGCGCATTGAGATGTACTTAAGTATCTTTTCGGAGTTGATATTATCCTCCTCCGCTTTTTTGAGATACTCGGAAAGTACACGCTTTGCCATAGAAAAGCTTATTTCTTCGCCGCCGATAAGACTGTGTGCCTTAAGGGTCTTTATTGCGCCTTCTATTTGTCTGATGTTGGTCTTTATGTTTTCTGCCAGGTATTGGAGCACGTCGTTGGGGATATCTACACCGTAGGACTCTGCCTTACGCTTGAATATTGCCTGTCTCAGCTCCGTATTCGGCGGCTGGATATCTATAACACCGCCTGCGGAAAAACGGGATGTAAGGCGCTTATCGATATCTTCCAGCTCGGAAGGCTGCTTGTCTGAGGCAAAAACAATCTGCTTGCCCCGGTTAAACAAAGCCTCAAATGTGTGGAACATCTCTTCCTGTACCGCTTTTTTACCCTTTAAGAACTGAATATCGTCTACCAACAAAAAGTCAAGGTTGCGGAACTTGGACCTGAATTCCATAGGGTCGGTTTTTTTGGAAATGCTGTCTATAAGTAAATTTGTAAACTCCTCACAGGTGATGTAAACAACCTTAAAGTCAGGACGTTTATCAAGCATTTCGTTTATTATTGCAAAAAGCAGGTGGGTCTTGCCAAGACCCGAAGGACCGTAAAGAAACAGAGGATTATAGTACTCGGCAGGGTTGCGGCAGGCAAGCAGGCTTGTCTCATAAGCCACACGGTTGGATGAGCCCACCACAAAATTTTCAAAGGTGTAAGCGGGGTTAACCATTGGCATTTCTTCCGCACGTCTTGCGGCAAGCTCTGCCTCTTTTTGCTTTTCCAGCTCAGCTTCCTGTTTTTCCTTTTCTGCCGCCTCAAATTCTTCCTTTGTGATAAAATCAAGCTCTATATCTTCCCGTTCAAGCTCTATTTTAAAAGCATCAACAAGATCGCCGTAATAAGAGGTCATGACCTTATTACGCTTAAAGTCGTGCTCGCAAAGGAGCGTAACAAGTCCGCCGTCGATACTAAGTATCTTCATTGGTTTTATCCAAAGGTTAATTGTAATGTCTATGTAATCCAGCTCTTCCACCAGATAATCCATAACACCTTGAAATATAATTTCGTTACTTAAGCGCATAATTTATATATATCCTTTCGTCAAAAAAGCAAGGGCATAAATTTACACATTCTACACTATTATTATAATAACACAAGTTTCCCACAAAGTAAAGGGTATAGGTAAAAATTTTTAAAAGTTTGTAAAAAAAGTACGGAAAAATACCCCTCAGCTCGCTTCACTCGCAAGTGAAAAGATAAGAGTGAATAGTGAAAAGTTAAGGAAATTTTTCGGCAAGCCGAAAAAACTTACCCCATCACTCATTTCATTTGTGACGGGGACCCCAAAAAAACAACCCATTGCTCACATTCGTTCGCCAGTGAAGAGATAAGAGTGAAGAGTGAAAAGGTAAGGAAATTTTTTGCGGCACCTGTCCGCAAAAAAGATGAAAGAATTTGATTAATTGTTGCAATTTATTCGTAGGGCGGGGGTTCTACTCCCGCCGAAACGTGGCAATAAGATAAAACCTAAAATCCACGGACAAATGTAAAGGATTAATGCGTCCGCAGCATCATGCCGCTTTGTGATGCTCGCAAAAAAATACAGAATAATTGACGGAGGTGTTCTTAAAAAATTTACAATTAACAAAATCTTCCCTATATTGGGGTTTTGGTAAATGGGCATACATATTGCTTGTGCTTTTGACTGAAAACTTGGGTTAATATTGAAGAAAAAGGGCGCAGATGCTGAAAAAATTGTTAAAAGGTACTTGACAATTGCACCTTTTTATGGTTAAAATAGTTTTTGCTGTTTAAATACGCAAAACTCGGCATTTACAGTTATTTAAGGAGGTGCAAATACCGTGTTAAGAACATATCAGCCTAAAAAGCGTCACAGAAAGATGGAGCACGGCTTCAGAAAGAGAATGGCTACTGCTAACGGCAGAAAAGTGCTTAAAAGAAGAAGAGCAAAGGGCAGAATAAGACTTAGCTATTAATTTTGGCTTATAGATGGTAGCGGCAATGAAGTTCCCTGTTATAAAGGAAAATCATTTGTTTTTAAAAGTCTACGAAAAAGGCAGATGTCAGGTGTCCGAGGGTTTGGCGGTCTATGTGCTTAAAAACCGTAATAAGGACGTGACGGCTGTCGGTTTCACCGTATCTAAAAACAGAGGGAATGCGGTGTTGCGGAATACTGTCCGCAGACGGATGAGAGATGCATACCGCATTCTTTACCCTTTCTTAAAGAAGGGGTATCTTATTGTAATAGTCGCCAGACAACCGTGTATCAATTACAATTCTACCGAGCTTTGCGAGCAGCTTTGCGGTTCTTTTAGGAAGGCGGCCCTGTTTTTATAGTCCTCCGCAAGTGGAAAAAACGGCGGGGTTTTTCGGTTTGCTTTTATGAAAAAAATATTTATCTATCTAATAAGGCTCTATCAAAAGCACATATCTTCAGGCACTAAGCGGCATTGCAGGTTTACACCGACTTGTTCTCAGTACGCTATAGAGGCTATTAATGAGTGGGGTGCTTTTAGGGGCTTTTTTTTGGCTTTATACAGGATTTTGCGCTGTAACCCTCTGTGCAAGTATGGGTACGACCCGGTACCCCTGAGGAATAAAAAGAAAGGGTAATTTATAATGTTTGACTTTTTATATGTTATCATCGGTTGGATAATGAAGCTGTGCTACAGCATATCCTTCAACAACTACATCATTACTTTGTTTATCTTTGCGCTTGTAATGCAGGTTATACTTTTCCCCTTCGGTATAAAGCAGCAGAAGTCTTCTGTTAAGCTTGCTTCTATCAGACCTAAGGAAATGGCAATAAGAGAGAAGTACAGGGGCAGGAACGACCGTGCAACCCAGCAGAAGATGCAGACAGAGATACAGCAGATGTATCAGGCTGAGGGATATAGCCCTACAGCAGGCTGTTTGCCTCTTTTAGTGCAGATGCCTATAATTTTTGCGCTTTTCGGCGTTGTAAGAATGCCGCTTAGCTATACTACAAATATGGATAACGCAAATGTAGGCGCAAATAAGTATACTATGTACAGCTTCTTTGAGGAAGCTTATACAATAGCCGGCAATCAGGCAGACGCTTATGAGATGAAGATGAGCACTCTTGAGGAAGGTTCTGCCGAATATAAGTACTGTGAAGAAAGAATTAAGTATCTTATCGGTACAAAGAAGGAAGACGATAAGAAGGATACAGGTATAACCGACCTTATAACCGACGCTAACGCCGCAACCTTCAGCGAGCTTGATCTTATTAAGTTCATGCAGCAGGATGTTGACACCTTTATGAAGGACTTTGACTATAAGGATGGCAAGTATTCTGTAAGTGTGGCAACCGATGTAAGCGGTGAGCTTTTAAGCGGCATTACGGTTGACAGCATCAGCGGCGAAAGCTTTGCCGACAAGATAGTATATAAGGAATATGTGCTTAACGCTTCCGGCGGCGGCAAGGTATATGACTTCAACGCAATGCTTGAGGAAAAGGGCATATATAACCCTAAGGAAGATAAGGAAGTAAAGAACGGTGCGCACTGCCTGCCTGACTTTGAGTTTATCGGCGGCACCACCACTCTTGACGCTCCCGGTTTCAGCCTTACGTGGTTGCTTCTTGTCCCCGTTTTGGTATTCCTTTCCAGCTTCTTCTCTGCAGAGTTATCCAGAAAGTTTACCACCCAGCCCGTTGTTGCGGAAGGGCAGCCTAACCCCAACGGCGGCTTTATGCGCTGGATGATGCCCCTTATGTCCACTTATTTTGCAGTAACACTCCCTGCGGCAATAGGTATATATTGGGTATTCAGAAGTATAGCGTCTGTAGGTCAGCAGTATATTCTTTCCAAGATGTATCCTGCACCTGTTTATACCGAAGCGGATATGAGACAGGCAGTTAAAGATGTTAAGCAGGCTAAGAAGCGCAAGAAGATAGTTACCATAGAGGTTGACGAAGACGATACCAGCTATGACAGTCTTGCAATAAGCGAAGAGCGTGCAGAAAAGATCCGTCGCCGTAAGGAAAAGCTTGAGAAGGAAGAAAGCGAAAACGCTAAGAAGCCTGAGGAAAAGAGCACTTTGGTTGAAAAGCCCACTTTGAAGGACGAATAGCGACAGAAAGGACAGTTTACTATGATAAAGGAAACTACCGTTTCCGCAAAAACCGTAGAGCTTGCCCTTGAAAAAGGCGCAGAAGAGCTTGGTTATCCTGTGGAAAAGGTTCAATACGAAATACTTGAAGAGGCAAAGAAGGGCATACTCGGTATAGGCAGCGCCAACGCAAAGCTTAGAGTATACCACGAAGATACCCCTGCCGAGACAGCACATGACTTTATAGTTACTTTGCTTGGCAATATGGGCGTTGAAGCTGATGTGTCAATAAGCGAAGAAAACGAAGAAGGTGTACTTCTTGATATAAGCGGCGAAAATTTGGGTCTGCTTATCGGTAAGCACGGCGATATGCTTGATGCGGTACAGTATCTTGCAACCCTTGCAGCTAATAAAAACAGGGATAAAAACGATTTTTACCGTGTTTCCGTGGATGTTGAAGGCTACCGTGAAAAGCGTGCAGAAGCCCTTCGCTCCCTGGCAAGAAGAATGGCAGACAAGGTGCTTCGCTCTCGCCGCAACTACAGCCTTGAGCCTATGAACGCCTATGAGCGCCGCATTATTCACTCTGAGGTTCAGAACATCGAAGGCGTAACTACTTATTCCGTCGGTCAAGATGCGGAAAGAAAGATCGTTATAAGCCTGGAGAAAAAGAAATAAATTTAAAGCCTGGTAATTAGTTAAAACGTTAGAGCCGTTCCAAAAAGGAATGGCTCTTCTTTTCGGGGTGATTTTCGGGATGGTTTTATATTGTTTTATATCGGGTCGTCGAGGGCGCCGACCCCTACCGGCGTTTGTTTTGTTTACGCATGGAAGGTGGCGGTTTTCCTCGGTGCTTTGTTTCGGACAGTCGAGGACGGTGAGTCCCTACACACAAAACCGATGTTATACAATACCATTTTTCGCTTCAGCGATAAAATACTTTAATTTTCTATTTTAACTTTTTGGTTAAGCGCAACTATAGGCGCAAAAACCCATCACAGGGTGGTAGGGGTCGGCGCCCTCGACGACCCGAAACGCAACACATAGATAAGGCGTAACATTTTAACATAACACGCAACGGTTATATTGTAGTCCGCAAGGCAGCACATATATAAAATGCTGTGTTTTCCTTTGCCACGCAAGCTTTGTATTTAGCCACTTAATAAATTACCAACTTAACAAAAAACCTCCTCTAAACGGAGTTTTTTGACCTTAGAACCCATCATAACCCTCAAAAGAAGTATGACGACTTCTTGGAGACCCTGACAAATAAAGGCTTTGCGGCAAATGCCGCAAAGCCTTCATTATTTTTTCACTCTTCACTTACGAACATAGTGAGTGATGGGGCGTTTTTTCGGGGTCCCCGCTACGAATGAAATGAGTAGTGGAGTTATCTACTGAGCAGCGTTTATAATAACTGCGAAATCGGGAGCCTTAAGAGAAGCGCCGCCGATAAGACCGCCGTCAACGTTCTTCATAGAGAGAAGCTCTGCTGCGTTGCCTGCGTTCATAGAACCGCCGTACTGAATAGTGGTAGCTTCTGCAACTGCTTCGTCGTAGAGGGAAGCAACAACGCCTCTGATAGCCGCGCAAACCTCTTCTGCCTGTTCAGCAGTAGCGGTAAGACCGGTGCCGATAGCCCAAACAGGCTCGTAAGCGATGATAACGTTAGCCATATCTTCCTTGCTTACGCCTGCAAGGTCAAGCTTAACCTGCATAGAAACGATTTCTTCGGTAATGCCGGAGAGACGTTCTTCCTTAAGTTCGCCAACGCAAAGGATAACCTTAAGACCTGCTGCAAGAGCTGCTGCGGTACGCTTGTTAACGGTTTCGTCGGTTTCGCCGAAGAACTGTCTTCTTTCGCTGTGGCCGATAATAACGTATTCTGCGCCTACTGCCTTAAGCATATCTGCGCTGATTTCGCCGGTGAAAGCGCCGCTTGCTGCCCAGTGAACGTTCTGAGCTGCCAACTTGATGGGGCTGCCTTCAATAGCTTTAGCAACAACTGCAAGGTCAACAAAGGGAACGCCTGCTATAATATCGCAACCACTAACGTCCTTGCCTGCAATTTCTGCCTTTATAGCCTCGATAAGAGCAACTGCTTCATCGGGGGTCTTGTTCATCTTCCAGTTACCGGCGATAACTGTTTTTCTTGTAGCTTTGTTCATAATTTTATACTCTTAGGCGGTTTGACGTACAAACCGCCTAACCTTTCTGTTATTTAAAAAATATTACGTATTTCCAGACCGTTTTCAACTTCACGCCAAAAATTTCGTATTTTCTGCGGACAGGTGCCGCAGAAAATACACCTTAGTTTCCGCAAGTGCCACGAAGTAGCGCGCAGGCGCGAGCGAACGGAAATGGTGGTTTATTTCTTCGGGGTCCCCGTTGTGAGCGTAGCGAACAATGGGGTGTTTGTTCGGGGTCCCCGCTACGAACGAATGTGAGTAGTGGGGTGTCTTTTATTTGTCTGTCATTGCTTCGATACCGGGAAGAGCCTTACCTTCAAGATATTCAAGGGAAGCGCCGCCGCCGGTGGAAATGTGGCTCATCTTATCGCCGAAGCCGAGGGTGTTAACAGCTGCTGCGCTGTCGCCGCCGCCGATGATGGTGGTTGCGTCGGTTTCTGCAAGTGCTTTAGCTACTGCGATGGTACCCTTAGCAAGGATGGGGTTTTCAAATACGCCCATAGGACCGTTCCAAACAACGGTTTTAGCGTTCTTAACCTCTGCTGCAAAGAGTTCACGGGTCTTTTCACCGATATCAAGGCTCATCATATCAGCAGGGATAGCGTCAGCCGCAACGATAGTGGTTTCTATTTCAGCATCGATAGGATCAGGGAAGTCCTTAGTGATGGTGCAGTCAACGGGAAGAAGGATCTTAACGCCCTTTTCTTCAGCGTTCTTAAGCATCTGTTTGCAGTAATCGATCTTTTCGTCGTCAACAAGGGAGGTACCGATCTCATAGCCCTTAGCCTTGAGGAAGGTATATGCCATACCGCCGCCGATAATAAGAGTATCAGCCTTATTGAGGAGGTTTTCGATAACAGCAAGTTTATCAGCAACCTTAGCGCCGCCGAGGATAGTAACGAAGGGTCTTACGGGGTTGTTAACAGCGTCGCCGAGGAACTTGATTTCCTTAGCCATAAGGTAGCCGTTAGCGGATTCTTCAACGAAGGAAGCAACACCAACGGTGGAGCAGTGCGCTCTGTGAGCGGCGCCGAATGCGTCGTTTACAAAGAGGTCTGCAAGGGAAGCCAATTCCTTAGAGAAAGCTTCGCCGTTCTTGGTTTCTTCTGCACGGTAACGGGTGTTTTGAAGAAGAACGATGTCGCCATCCTTCATTTCTGCAACAGCCTTTTTAGCGTTTTCGCCAACAACTTCGTCATCAGCGGCAAAAACAACTTCCTTACCGAACTTTTCGCTAAGTCTTACTGCTACGGGAGCAAGGGAGTACTTAGGGTCAGCAACGCCCTTGGGCTTGCCTAAATGAGAGCAAAGGATAACCTTTGCGTTGTTGTCAAGAAGGAACTGGATGGTGGGGAGAGCCGCAACTATACGGTTTTCGTCGGTGATAACGCCGTCTTTAAGGGGAACGTTAAAGTCACATCTTACAAGAACGCGTTTACCTGCCACTTTAAGGTCTTCTACGGATTTCTTTACTGCCATGGTTAAAACACCTTTCTTTATATAAAAATATTTTTTATCCGAGTTATTTTAGCATAGAATACCGACATTTGCAAGGGCTTTAGCCAAAAACCCTGTCGGAAAACTTATAAAAAAACTGTTCGTCTTCTTTTTTAAGCTCCAAATTGTCATCGCTTGCCAAAAGTCTTGTGCTTACGTCGTAAACATCAGGCAACGAGGACAGGAATATGCCGTAATCATAGCACAGGCTGTCTTCTATAAGGTTCAGCATAAGTGCGCTGTCGTTATCCCAAAAGTAGTAGTTGATATAGGTGGTTTTTAGCCCTTCGTCAAGACCGTTGGTACTTGCCGCAAGGAAAGCGTTAAGCATAAAGCCTGCAAAGGCGCTGTCCGCACAGCTTTTTGGTACGGCAATGCAGCTTGCAATATCGTTAACAGGTGCTATATAGCCTGTTTGAGAGCTGCTAAGTTTGGGTAGCGGAAGTATGCCCCATTCCACAAGTGCGTTTCCGTCCTCGGACTTACCGCTGATACCTGCTACGCTGTCCAGTCTTGCTACCAAAAAGGCGGTTTTGCCCTGTTTGAAGTCTTTTATGGCGTCATCTTGGTCAACACGGGTGGGGCAAAGCTTGTCGTTGGCAAAAAGTGCGGCGTTTATTTCGTTAACCTTTTTTGCGGTATTGCCGCTGTAGTTTGCCTTAAGTGCACCGCCTTCTATTGTTATGAACTTGTTACCTGCAGAGGCGTAAACGGAATACAAAAGCTCCTCGTTGTCAAGGGCGGTATCTATACCGAAACAACCCTGTTTTGCCGCCTCTTTCACCATATCGGTCAGCGCATTCCAGGTAAAACTGCCGTTTTGCACCATAGATACGGGTTTTAAGTCTGCTTCCTTAAGCAGTTTTTTGTTATAAAACAGAACAGTGGCGCTGTTCATTGAGAGAGTGGCATCGCCGGAGTAGGAAAACATCTTGTCGCCTACGCTTTGTTCCCTTATGGAGTTTGCTGGCATATAGTCGGCATCGAAATCCACATAAGGCAGGGAGTACATATTTTCCAAAAGTCCCATTTCCGTCAGCTCTGCCGTCAGCTCTGCCGAAACGCAGACCATATCTGCATAATGAGTGCCCTTGCTTGCCGCATTGCGAAGCTTTTCTTTAATTTCTCTTTCGCTGTCTTCAACAATTATTTTTATCTCTTTAAGGTCGAAGCTTTTTTTAAGCAGGTCCATACGTGAGGCAACTGCCCTTTCGAGGGGGCTTTGCTGTGCTTCCTCCCCTGCTTGGTTCTTAAAAAGATAGCCGTTGGTTGTTGCTATGGTGAAAGTTCTGCCCTTGTACTTGCCGCCTAAATCGTCCAAAAGCTTTATGTTTTCCTCGGGGGTCTGCGAGTCCACCTCTGTGATGAGAGTTGAAGAGGTTTCGCTTTCCTCCACTGCTTGCGGACGCCTGCTTTCACAGCCGGTGGCTGCAACAAGGCTCAGACAAATGAGAAAAACCGACGTTTTCCTCAAAAATTTTAATAACATAGGAGTCCTCCTAAAATGTTTCACGTGAAACAATAACTAAATCCCCACGTAAAGAGTGGCGGTTTCATAATCCGCATCGAGGAAGCGGACAGTAATATCACTGCCGTAGCTGTAGCTGTTTTCGTCGAAAACGAACTTTTCTTCTTCTACGCTGATTTTTGCCGCATTTGCCAAGCTTAATACTGCTATACAGCCGTTATCAAGCAAAATCTTAGCGTTTTCAGCATCCACGCTTAAAACTAATCCGCCGTAGGTCTTGTTGCGGTCTCGCTTAAGGCAGTCAAGAGCAATAAGATCTTCCGCAAAGCCTTCACACTTGTTGATCTTGCTTTCGTTACGGGCACAGCTTATGGCAAGGGCAACCTTTTCCTTAAGCATAAGCATATCGGGGTTGCCTTTTATAACAGCCTTTACTATGCGCTGTGTTGCAAAGTCTGCACAGCGGTTGAGGGGGTATGCAAAACGGGTATACATATCCGTGTTGTGGATAAAGTGCTTAAGAGGCGCATCGGCAAAATCGGTTTCCGGCAGTGCCTTGCGAAGCTCGCAAAGTAAAAGCTCCTCCTCACGCAAGCCCCTGATACATTCTGCAACACCTGCAAAAAGACGGTCGTTTGTATAAGGTTCCGTATCCACGCCTATTAGCTGTGCGTGACGGCGGAAACTGTCATAAGCTTCTGCCGAGGGCTCTGACTGTATACGGTAGAGGGCAGGTATATTGTTTTCGTGTAAATACCGTGCAAGCTGTTGGCCTGCAACGGACAAAAATTCTCTAACCAAGCGCTTGGGGTCGCTATCCTTGCGAAAAACAACGCCCAAAGGTCTGCCGCCGTGACGGCTGTATACAAAGTGTCTTTCTGCTTTATCTATGTCTGCACCGCCACGCAAAACCCTTGCGTTTTGCAATGCGGCACCAAGATTGAACATATTGGCGATGGTGGGCATTACGGAAGCGTAAGCTTTACGCAGAGGCATTATTGCCGAGGTGTCATAATCCAAAAATAAAGCTTCTATCTCACTGAACAGGCAGTTAGCCGCTGTTTTTATAACACTTTCGCAAAAGCTGAAGGAAAGCACCTTGCCTTCCTCGTCAACGGTGAGGAAATAGCTTATAGCCAAGCGGTCCTCCCCTACCTCTAAGAAGCAGGGACCCTTGGTTATGCTGTCGGGCAACATAGGGATATCCTTGGCGGGCAGGCTTGCAGTCTTACAGCGTGTAAATATCTCGTTTTCCAAAGCGCTGTTCTTATCCACAAATTCTGCTACGTCTGTGGTGTGTATACCCAATATATAGTGGTTTTCCCCGTCAAGCTCTACAGAAAAACCGCATTCGTTACGGCTGTTTTCTGTTTCGCTGAGGGTAATTATGGTCTTGCCGCGCAGGTCGGTGCGATTAGCCATATGGGCAGTTATCTCGGTAAAGGTGGTTTCCTTCGCTTGCATAAGAGCGTCCGCACTGAAGGGTGTATCCAAACCGTAATCTCTAAGCAGGGCTTTAAGGTTAGGCTCTGCTTCTGCGGAGCTGCCGAAATTATCGGTAACTCTTGCCGCACCGCCGCTTATTATAAACGCCAGCTTGTCGCCTTCTTTACAGTTTGCAGGCAAGGCGCCGTCTACGGCGTATACTGCGCCGTCCCTTGTCTTTACCGTATATGTGCCGTTTTCAAAGTAAAGAGTGCCCGTGGCATTCCCTATCTCGGTATTGGCAGTGCTGTTGCTGTTGAATACAAAATCCATCATTTCTTGCATATCATACCTGCTTTCCAAAACAAAAAGCCCCCTGCTTATGTGTATAAGGAGGAAGCTTTTTAGTTTTCTTTATTTTTTAACCAAATGACAACCTCACAGTTGTGTAAAACCTACCCTGAGGGTAAAGGTGCAACCCGTGCTTTGTCTTAATCTCTTATTTGCTTACTTCGTCGGAGCTTGCAGGAGCATCTGCGCTTTCTTCTATAGAGTTGTCAGCGCTTTCAACTACAGACTCAACACTTTCTGCGCTTTCAGTAGCGGAAGCTTCTTCGCTTGCTTCTTCAGAGGAAGCCTTGTCGTCCTTAGTCTCTTCCTTGGAGTCGGTCTTGGACTCGTCCTTATCTGCTTCGGAAGTCTGCTCGGTCTTGTCGTTCTTGTTGGCTTCTGCAGCCTTTTCGTCATTCTTTGCGTCAACAAAGAGGAGAACGAGAACAAGTACAACGAAAATAAGAGCAACAACGTTGGTTACCTTAGACAATGTCTTATCGATCTGTTGGCCCTTCTGCTTGCCGAAGAAGGTCTCTGCGCCGCCTGCTATAGAGCCGCTGAGCTTCTTGCTTTTACCGCTTTGCATAAGTATGGAAACGATAAGGAAAAGTGCCATTATTAAAAGAAGAATACCAATTACAAGTTCTGTACCGGTCATAGTAGATTAAACCTCCGTATTATATGCATAAAAATCTATAACATTCGAATTATATCATAGTAAACTCGCCTTTTCAAGCATATATATAAAAATTTATATATATGACACAAACTGTTCACAAAGTCCTTTTTAGTCCCCTCTGCCTGCGGCAATATACTTTCCGATTATGCGGGACAGGAACATTATAAAACTTAAAATAAGGTAGCCGCCGAACAGCACACCCAGGCAAAGATAGGTCTTTTTTGCGCCGTCGCTTGTCAGAAGCTGCATCATCCTGTCAAGGAAGGAAAGCATACTGCTTTCACTTACCGCCGAGTTTGCTATAAGATCCGTGGACAGCACCTCGTCATTATAGTAAACGTACACGGTGCCTACCTTTTGTCCCTTGGATACCGGGGCGGTAAGCTCCTCCGCAAGCCATTTGTACTCTACTCTTATGTCTTTTTCGGGGTCCACTTCTGCAGGGATGAGAAGCTCTATATCCTCCATAGCCACTATGCTTACACCGTCGCTGTCCTTGCCGGACTTTACAGGCACGGTCTTTACGGCATCAAGAGTGCTTACGACCAGCTTATATCTAAAGGTGTTAAGCGCCCAGGGCATAAAATTCTTCACCGTGTCGTAGGCGTTTTGCTTGGTTGCGGCTGTTTCGGTAAAGGGGGTAACGCAAACCATTACATAGCTTACGCCTTCCTGCGTTTCGCCGGAGCACACAACGCAGTAAGGGCTTGCGCCCTTGTTGCCCATCCAGCCGATGATTATGCCGGTAACGCCTTCCATCCCCGTATAGCCCGTAAGGTTGTCGTTACTGCTCATCAATGCGCTCTTGTTAAACAGAAGATTAGAGCCGGTGCTAAGGGTATAGCTGGGTTGGTCGGCTATCATCATCAGCGCTTCGTTGTTGTAAAAGGCTTCGGCTATCAGCGCTATATCCTCTGCGGTGGTGTGGGATGCAGGGTCAACGGCTCCCGTGCAGTTGGTAAAATGCGTGTCCTTGCAACCAAGACCTTCCGCATAGAGGTTCATCTTATCCACAAAGGTGTTTATGTGGGCTTCCTCCACGGTGGATGCACTTACCGCGCCGTCGTAGTTGTTGTAAAAATCCAGCTGTTCCTTGTTTTCGTAGCGAATTGAGGCAACTGCCAAGGCTATGCAGGCGTCTGCCGCAGAGCTTACTATCGCCGCAGAAAGCAGGTCGTCCACCGTCAGCGAGGAGGAGGTCTTGCTGTATTTAAGACCTAAGGAGAAGTCGTTAAGTATGGCACCTGCATACTTGTCCTTGGAAATGCAAAGGGGGGTGGAAATCTTTTTGTCGCAGTCCTTCAAAACATCGTGGGCAACCATAGCGGTTACAAGCTTTGCGGCAACCCCCGTAGCCCTGTATGTTACGCTATCGGCGGCGTCTACCTCCACATTTATGCCCGTGTTGATGTTTTTAAGCACCATTACGGAGGTGGTGGAGGGCGCTGTGGCTTCTTCCTCAGCGGAGGCATTTATGAAAAAGCAAAACAGGCAAAGAAGCGCTGAAAACAGCGCAAAACCTCTTTTTATCATAACAGGAAATCTCCTTTCATATCATCAAAGCCTTCTTCCGAAAGTACTGTTTTTGCTACGGCAGCATCCCTTGATATCTGAGAACGCAACGCAGAAAGGTCTTTAAAGCGGCGCTCTGCCCTTATGAATTTACATAGGTAGACCCTTACCTCTTTGCCGTACAGGTCGTCGGAAAAGTCAAAAATATTGGTCTCGCACAGGGGCACGCACTCATCGCTTACGGTGGGCTTGACCCCTATATTGGCTACGCCGCCGTACAGCTTGCCATCTATGCCGCAAAGGGCGGCGTAAACGCCGAAGGCGGGCAGTGCACGGTCCTCGGGAAAATGCTGGTTTATGGTGGGGCTGCCAAGCTTTGCCCCCAAATGCCTGCCCTGTACCACGGGCAGGTTAAAGCTGTAAAGCCTGCCAAGCAGTTTTGCGGCAGAAACCATATCCCCTGCCGCTATAAGGGCGCGTAAGCGGGTAGAGCTTACGTGCTCCCCCCCTACGGTTATCTGCGGCAGTACGGTGCATTCCACGCCCCGTGCCGAAAGCAGCTCCTTTAAAAGTGCAGGTGTGCCCTTGCCGCCTTTACCGAAGCTGAAATTATAGCCGCAGACCACGTGCTTTGCCTTAAAGCCGTCTATTACGAGCGCTTCGGCAAACTCCTCAGGGCTAAGGTCACGGACCGCTTCAAAATCCAAGGGGCAATATATGTCCGCACCTGCGGCGGCGATAAGCTTTTCCTTATCCTCCGCACCCAGCAGGTACTTAAAGCTGTCCCCCGACAGCAGGCTTTTCGGGTGCTGTTTAAAGCTAAGCACCGCTGTAGGCAGTCCCGTTCCCTTTGCTATGGCGGCGGTCTGACCTATCAAGGCCCGATGACCCAGATGCACGCCGTCAAAATTGCCTATTGTCAGCACACAGCCGCCGTTAAGGGGCAGATTTTCGGCTTCAAGCGTCTTCATAGTCCATAGCCTTTCGGAGAATATTATACCATTATATCACACTTTAAATATATAGCTTTTTTTACCATTTGTCAATAGCGCCGTTGGTTTTTGTATAATTTTGCCGTATTTTGCAAACACTATGGAACAAACAAAAAAGGGAGGCGCTTTTTAAGTGTGCAAATATGCGGTTGTGCTGGCAGGCGGTTTCGGCAGGCGGCTTTTTCCCATTACCGAAGCGGTGCCAAAGCCCTTGTTGCCCTTGGGTAACAGCACCGTATACGGTATTCTTACGGATAAGCTGGCGGCGGCGGGCTTTACTCAGATAGCGGTGACCACTATGTATAAGGGCGAGCAGATAGAGGCTTACCCCGTGGCTTTAAAGCAGGTCAAGTATTTCAGGGAGACTATGCCCCTTGGCACGGCAGGCAGTGTTAAAAACGCCGCCGCAGGCTTTGACGACTGCTTTTTGGTGGTCAGCGGCGACACGGTAAGCGATTTTGACTTCAAAGAGATTATGGAGAAGCACCGCCGTCACGGTGGGCTTATCAGTGTGGTTTGCAAGCGGGTCACCAGCCCTACCGAGTACGGTACGGTAGCTGTAGACGGGGATATTATTACGGAATTTACGGAAAAGCCCAACTGGCGGCGCACTCTTACCAATCTGGTGAACACGGGCATTTACGTTATGTCGCCCGGTTTGCTTCCCTACATCGGCACCGGTCAGCAGGATTTTGCCGCCGACCTGTTCCCACGTCTGCTTAGAGAAGGCGTGCCTATCCATTGTATTGAGGAGCAGGGATTTTGGTGCGACATCGGTGACGTGGAAAGCTATTACCGCTGTTGTTTTTGCTACGAAAAAGGGGAAAACGTGCTGTTCGGCAGTGCTTCTGCGGCGGAGGATGCGGCGGTGAGCGGCTCAGTGCTCTTTGACGGAGTTACGGTGGACAGCGGCGGGGCGGTATACGGCAGTATCCTGTGCGGCGGCGTGTATGTGGGTAAAAACGCCTTTATCGGAAAGGGCTGTGTCATAGGCGCAGGCACCATTATCGGTGACGGTGCTTATATTGCAGGCGGTACCATCCTTAAGGCAGGGCTTAATATAGAAAAGGGGACAAGGGTTATGAAGAGTGTTATTTTCGGTGAGCTTAGAAAAAGGCATATAGAAAACGGAAGGATAAGCGGCAGATACGGCACGTATATCAACGGCGAGCTGTGCCTGCGGCTTGGAGGTGCGTTGGCGTATACGGCAGGTGCAGGCTCTGCCGTGGGCGTTTTCGGTGACGGAAGCAGTGAAGCAAAGGCGTTGGCGGACAGTATTTTGTGCGGTGTGCGCATCTACGGCGGCAGAGCCTGTGATATGGGCGAGGGCTTTGGAGCGTTGGCGGCGTTTTCCGCTGTGGAGTACAAGCTTGCCTATGCTTTGACCGTTGCGGTAAGGGGCGGTGTGGTCACCCTCAGCTTGTTTGACGGTGACGGTCTGCCCCCCACAACTAAGGAGGAGCGTGCCGTGGAGGCGGCGCTTTCACGTCCCGTACCCACGTCGGTATCGGCAGGGGAGCTTTTAAGCTTTGCCGGTGAGGAAGCGCCTAAGTACCGCTATGCCGCAAGGCTTACCCACGTGACGGAGGGGCTTCGCGGGGCAAAGCTTTACGTTGGGGAAAAGAACCCCGCATCGGAATTTTTGTACTCCGTAGCCCACAAAATGGGTGCGGAAGTGGACTACAGCACGGGTACGGACAGGGATATGTTTTACGTGTCTGCCGACGGGCTGTATGCGGAGGCGCGGCTGGGTGCTGACACGGAATGCGGTTTTTGGGGACTGCTCTGCATAGCCGCCGCTACGGCAAAGGGGGAGGTCGCACTGCCTACCCTGTGTCCTCGCTTTGTGGAGGAGGCTGTGGAGCGTGCAGGCGGCAAGGCGGTATTTTACGGAGATGCTATGGGCAGACAGCGAGAGGCGGCGGCACGCTGTTTTTGGAGCGTGGACGGCAACGCCTTGGTGCTTAAGGCACTGGAGAGTGCTCTTAAGCTGGGCAAGCCCCTTGAAAACCTGTATCTTGAGATGCCCCGACGTGTCATAGAGTACAAGACCCTGCCCATGGACGAGGAAAAGAAGGCAGAGGCTATGGAAAAGCTTTCCACCCAAGGGGAGAAAGGCAGAGGCGGAGAGGGCATAAGAATAAGATACAGCAGGGGCAGTGTAACGGTTATTCCTCAAAACGGCGGCGGCTTCAGGTTGTTTGCGGAAGCGGTAAGCAACGAGGCGGCGGAGGAGATATTTGTTGAGACGGAAAAGAAAATTAAGGGAGAACAAGATTAAGGTAATAGGTGTAAAAAGGTAAGAAAATTTTTCGGCAAGTAAAAAAGCATTTGTATTTGATTAAGCGTTGTAAGTAGTCCGTAGGGCGGGGGTTCTACTCTCGCCGTAACGTGACGGGAAGAAAAAAACTAAAATCTACGCAAAAACGTAACAAATAGCACCGGTAGGGGGCGGCGCCTTCGACGCCCCGAGGTAAAAAGGCGATATAAAACAAAACGGCAGGAGATGTGGCATACACAAATCCTGTCGTTTGTTCTTATTGTATGGTAACGGCGAGAGTAGAACCCCCGCCCTACATTGTAATTGTGACGTTATTTATACATTATACGCTAAAACGTAACAAATGGCACCGGTAGGGGGGCCTTCGACGCCCCGAGACAAAACATCAAAATATAACGCAACGGCAGGAGATGCGCATTCACCACAAATCCTGCCGTTTGTTCTTTTTGTTGCGTAACGGCGGGAGTAGAACCCCCGCCCTACGTTATAATTGTAACATTATTCATATACCCCAACCCACATTATAATTGCAATGTTTATTTATAAAAAATGTTATGCTTTGTATTTATGCTACGCTTTGGGTCGTCGAGGGCGCCGACCCCTACCGCAGACCTTAAGGTTTTACATAAAACTTTGCGCATTGTCGTAGGGCGGGGGTTCTACTCCCGCCGTAACGTAACGGGAAAACAAAACCTAAAATCTACGCAAAAACGTAACAAATACCACCGGTAGGGGGCGGCGCCCTCGACGCCCCGAGACGAAGCATCAATATAAAACGCAACGGCAGGGTTCGGGCGTCCTCGACTTCCCGAAAGACACCTATATAAAACAAAACGACAGGAGATGCAACTTAACATATCCTGTCGTTCCTTCTGCTTTTTATGTATCGCAGACGGTAGACAGTGGTCTGCGATTTAACTGTTTTGTTCCCGCTTAATCGATAACCTTAACGGTGGTAATAACGGGCTGTTCTTCATATTTGATGGTGCCGTTATCGTCGGTGGGTTCCGCGTCCTTTGCAATGGCGTCAACCACGTGCAGACCCTCGGTTACATAGCCGAATGCAGCGTATTTGCCGTCAAGATGTTCACTGTCCTGATGGCAGATAAAGAATTGACTGCTGGCGCTGTTCATAGCGGTGCTGCGTGCCATGGAGATAACGCCGCGCTTGTGGGACAGGTCGTTCTTTACGCCGTTTGCGGAAAACTCACCCAAAATGGTGGTGTCACTGCCGCCGGTGCCGTTATGGTCGGGGTCGCCGCCTTGGATCATAAAGTTTTCTATAATGCGGTGGAAGGTGAGCCCGTCATAAAAGCCGCTTTCCGCCAGCTTTATAAAGTTATCAACGGTAATGGGTGCATAGGTGGGGTCAAGCTCCAGCTTGATGGTGCCGTAGTCCTTAACCGCTATCTCTACGTGGTGCTTTTTGGTTATATCAATGCTGTATTTATAGTCCTTTTGGGTTTGGGCAGAGTTTTGCTCAACCGTTGTGCTGTTTTTGTCACCTGCCGTGGTGTTTGTGCCGGAGGTGAAGGTGTTTTTGCCGTCACCGTCGCCGCCGAGGGCAAATACAAATATAAGTACCACAAGGGCAACTATGCCTACCGCTATAAGGCTTGTGGTCAGTATCTTCTTGCGCTTTTCCGCCTTTGCTGCCGCTTCTATCTCCATACGCTGACGGCGTCTTTCTTCTACCTGCTGTTTGTAAAGTTCGTCTTTCTTACCCATTTTCTTCTCCTATTTCACACTTTCATATATTTCTTTTGCCGCCGCGGCAACGTCATCCTTACCAAGGACAGAACTGCCTGCCACAAGCACGTCTGCGCCTGCCTCGTACACAAGTCTTGCGTTTTCCGCACCTATGCCGCCGTCCACCTCTATATGGTAGTCAAGCCCCAGCTCTTCACGCAGTGCCGCCAGCTCCCCTACCTTGGGCAGAGAGGAGTGCATAAACTTCTGACCGCCGAAGCCGGGCTCCACGCTCATAACCAGCGCCAAGTCCAAAAGGGGCAGCAGATCTTTTATAGCGTCAACGGGCGTGGCGGGCTTTATTGCCAAGCCGCATTTAACGCCCAGCGCCTTTATCGCCTTAAGGTCGCCTTCGGGGTCGTTTGTCGCTTCAACGTGGATGCAGATAAGGTCTGCACCTGCCTTAGCAAAGTCCTCTATGTAGCGCTTCGGCTCGGTTATCATAAGGTGTGCATCAAAAAACATCTCCGTATCCTTGCGGATGCTTTTGATAAGGGGCTGTCCGAAGGAGATGTTGGGCACAAATATGCCGTCCATCACATCCAGGTGCAACCAGGGCACGCCTGCTCCTTCCAAAATTTTAAGTTTTTCGCCTATCCGTGCAAAATCGCAGGCAAGCAGTGAAGGCGCAAGCAAAAGTGGCTTTTTTTCCATATTTAGCTGTTCCTCTTTTCACGTCCGTGCCCACACGTATGGGCGTGCCGACACATAGAATGGTATAGTAAAATAAGCCGCCCTTGCCCCGAAAGGGACGTTTAAAACCCAGGATATAACCGCTTAAAACGGGGGGATGGCGGCGGTAGATATATGCTGTTATTTGTTCTCTTTGGTAAGGGATATCTCTTCCTCATTACGCATAAGCTTAAGGGTGGTGCCGTCGTATTCCGTATTATACACGGTGTCCTCGCCGTCTTTGCTGAAGGTCAGCACATCGTCCTCCAGCTTATAGGAAAAATCAAGGCGCTCAGACGCTTCCCCATCCTGATATATTCTGTAGCTGCCCGTGCCGTCCTCGTTAAAGGTGTATTCGTTGTATCTGTTAAGATTTTGGCTTTCCACAGGGGTGACCCAAGTGCCCGTAAGCACATCCTTGGTGATGATAAGCCTGCTGTTGCAAGCTATAAAGCCCAGACAAAAGGCAAGGGCAAGTAATCCCGCTGCAATTCTCTTCATAAATAAATCCTTTCTGATTTTCGTTAAAATCCGCTTATCAAGCCTGCATCGTATTTTAATATAAGCGCCGCATCCACGCTGTTGACGGTGCCGTCTCCGTTAACGTCGCCGTTTTCTATGCTTGGCCTAAGCTTTGCGTCGTATTGCAGAACCCACGCCGCATCAAGGTTGTCCACATTGCCGTCGCCGTTAACGTCGCCAAGGGGTACGGGTGCACCCAATATGCTGACCCTTGCGTCAACAGCGGCACTTTCCGTCAAAAAGCTGTTGCCGTAGCCGTCGCCGCCGTAAAGTCCGCTTATGCCGAAGTCGCAAACACCTGCAGCCACGGTCATAAACTTCAGACTTATCACAATGTCGCCGTCCTCGTAAACGCCGCCGCCTTCAAGGTTAAGGGCTATGCCGTCGTCCGCTTGGGTTGCCGAAATGCCCCAACCTGCGCCCCGTGCGTTTAGGTTCACTTCATCTGCACGCAAAAGCGCTGTGTCATAGTTTAAGGTAAAGCTAAGGCTTGTCAGCCCGCCCGAAAAGGTATCGGGGATATCCTTTACCGTAAGTCTAAGCAATACGTAGCCGCCGATGGCTGTTTGGGCAGGCAAGACCTGCGGTATCACGGTAACTCCTTCGCCGCCGTATGCCGCTTTGGGGCTTATGGGGATATCCGCACTGTCTAAGGTGTAGTAAAGGTTGCCGCCGCTTTCTACGGTCTTGCCCCTTACGCTTATCCTGAAATTCCTGTAATACTCGCTTGTAAAACGCTCTTTATCCAAGGGCAGGGCGCCTTTAAGCTTGTTACCGTCTTTAAGGCAGGCCCCAAAGCTAAGCCCGTAGGTGTTTATGCTTTGGTTTTCTTCCCAAACTCTGTGCTCCGGCTCAAAAACCTCACAGTATATCCGTACGATAAACTCTTCCGCTTCCAAAACCGAGCCGTCAAGCTCTACACAAAACTCCACCTCTTCCGTGTTCTTATCGTACACGGCGGTAAAGTCCGAAATACGTGCGTAAAACACGCCCTCCTCTGCCAAAACCCCAAGGAAAGGCCCTGCAGAAAGGCATATTGCCAAGGCCGTTATAAAAGATAATAGCTTTAACATCCTTCAAAACCACCTTTATCTCCTTAGCCAAAACATTGCAATCCGAACCGGCCCAAAAGGGCTGAAACGCAATGCTTTGGCTATATTTTAACAAAGTGCGCTTTGTTTGTCAATATATATTATACCCAAGGCGTGGGGCAAAGGGTAAAAACGCGGCGAAAAAATTTTTATATTTTTTTAAAAAAGGTATTGACAAAGGGATGTTACTGTGCTATACTCTTCCTTGCTGGTCGGGAAACGGCTAGAGAATATGGGGGTTTAGCTCAGCTGGGAGAGCATCTGCCTTACAAGCAGGAGGTCACAGGTTCGAGCCCTGTAGTCCCCACCAAAGCCCTTACCGAAAGGTAAGGGCTTTAACTTTTACGTTTCGGCATAATTTTACAGTTTGCGAGTGTAGCTCAATGGCAGAGCGTCCGCTTCCCAAGCCGAACACGCGGGTTCGATTCCCGTCACTCGCTCCAGAAAAACGGCAAGTTTCGACAGAAACTTGCCGTTTTTCAATGAAATAAATCCCTTGCGGGATTTGTGAAATAACGCTTCGCGTTATGAAATAGCTGACGCTATGAAATACGCAGCGGCGTATGAGGGATTTATTTTATTTCACATTTTGCCGCTAAGGCAAAATATTTCATAATCCAAAGGATTATTTCATATTGCGTAGCAATATTTCATTAAATATGCTATAATATTTGTAGAGGTGAGGATAATGAAAGAAAATAAGCTCGTTGAATTATCTATGGATTTCGCTATTAAGATAATTAAACTCTGTGAAACGATCAAAGGCCATTATTCTCTTGTCAATCAATTGGAGCGTTCTGCCACCTCAATTGGTGCAAATATCCATGAGGCAAATTATGCACACGGAAAGCCTGACTTTATTGCCAAATTGCAAATTGCCTTAAAAGAGTGTTACGAGACTGAATACTGGTTGGAGCTGTTTGTGAAATCCGACATTCTGAACAGAGAAACAACTGTTGATCTCTATAATCAATGCGGAACAATCCGCCGCATCTTGATTGCATCCATCAATACCGCAAAGGAGAGCACGAAATAAACTTCTTAACAAAACTGTTTAAGAAGAAACCCGTGGTAGAAATACCGCCAAGGCCTTCATTGGAAACTGTTGTTGAAATGATGTACGACAAGCATCTTGATGCATTTTCTGATGAAGTTGTAAAAGTGATTTATTCAAAAGATCGCTCGATGAGATATGTTGTACTGAAGGA
>SVRF01000069.1 GCA_015064945.1 Oscillospiraceae bacterium
GTCAAGCAATGCATCAAAGCCTTCAAAGGAGGCTCCGTTAAGGGCGTAGTAATACTCAAGCTGTTTAAGCTTGGCACGCAGGATTTTATCAAAATCTTCGTTCCTTTTGGATTGTGTATTTGTTTGGTTATTGTTTTCTGTCATAAAGGCAAGTCCTCCTTTTAGCTTATTCCTCGCCTCGTGCAAACGGCTTTTTACCGTACCCACAGACACCCCCAGCCTGTTTGCGATATCCGAGACGGGCATATTTTCAAAATAGTACAATAGCGCAACGCTTCTGTTTTTGTCGGACAGCTCTGAGATGGCCTTTCTTACAAGACAGGCGGTTTCGTTTTTTATAACGTAATCCTCGGGAGAGTTGCCCGTAGGTAAACCGGTGATACCTTCTTCAATGGAATCATAGCTTACATAGTGCTTTCGCCTTGTATAGTGGTTAAGTGCCTTGCGTTTTGCTATTCCGTACAACCAGGGTGCAAGAGAGGTGTTGTCACGCAGAGAGCCCAGTCTGAAAAAACCGTCTATAAAGGTTTCCTGCGCTATGTCCTCCGCATCGCCATCTCCAGAGAGGATATGTAAAATAACGCTATACACCATGTTCTTATAACGGGACATAACCTCTGTATATGCATCGGTGTCTCCCTCAAGAATAGCTTTTACAAGCTCTTCGTCACTAAAACGGCGGTAGTTATTCTCCTTTGACAACGTATCACCCCTTTCCTTGCACTTCTTAATCGCGATTACATACTATAGTGTCTGTTTTTGCCTAAAAGGTTGGATTGTTTTTACAAAAAACTTTTTTAATGCTTTGCAAAAAACTAAAGGCTGATGTTTTATACAAGCACCAGCCTTTTGCTATTCGGTAATCGGAGTAGAGGTTTTTCCCTCTCCGCTTTTATCTTAACTCTATAAAACGCTCTTGTCAAGCGTCAATATTTGCCTCTCACGAACCGCTTTGCGCCTTTTCAATAGGAAACTCAGAGAAATTATTTACATCGCAAAAGTAATTTTTTACGTGTTTCCCACGTTTTGTGGTTTCTTTAGTGCTAATGTAAGCTTTCTCACCGGCAAAATCAAAATGGACAGGCGTGTCGCCATCGACAAAGGCCGAAGCGATGAGGGCGGTTGGTAACTTTAACGCTACAATATAGTTTTGCGTACAAGACAGCGCCGCACTAAATGCAAAGCTATACGCAAGTATTGCCACGGTTAAAAGCCCAAGAAACAGCGATTTTAATACTTCCTTGTCCTTTTTCAAAAAACGGCGTTTTACAATTAAAACAGCGCTTATCAAGAATAGACAAGCAGGAATCAAAAGCAAAACCCACGCTTCTTTTGCGATATGCTCTTTGCCTAAAAGCAAGACTGCGCCGATTGTGAGTGCAAGACTAACAAAGGCTGCTACTGCTTCTATACAAGTGCAGATAACTTTGTTTTTTGATTTATACAGAGCGACCAGCGCAAATGACACTGCAGTAATTATCAACAGTGCTCCCGTAATTCCAAAGGCTCCTGTGCTTATTTTGTCGCTGTATATCCCATAGAATTCACTTCCAAAGCCCACGATGGCACAACAGGCACCAAAAACGGCCGAATGTTTTTTGCTGTCAGAGAAAGCTTTAACAAAAAGCCATACCGCTACAAAAACAAATAAGAAAGCGTAAATTACCATTATCAAGGGCTTTAGTTCCATACTTTTGTCAGAAATTATAGCTTCATTTGACGCTACGATTATCAACAAAGCGGACAACAATATTAAAGCAAACGCCACTATTGATAACACTGCCTTTGAGCCTCCAAAAGATTTCATAACCACATTCTCCTAACCGCTGAGTTTATTTACTGTAGCATCCAAAAGACTTAAGACCCTCGTTGTTATAAATGGAGAGGATTGTTTCGATCGTTTTCCCTGTGGAATCTTCTTTTCTGATAGTTATTTCATAATAAACAACCTTATCGTTTTCAAACACGTCTTTTTCTCCGTTATAGGTGCTTTCAATTACAGGATAAACATTAGCGATATAGCCATCCCCTTTTACAATTCCATAAGCCAGGAGTTCTTTAAAAACCTTTTTTGCTGCCTCTTCGCCGGAAATTGTCATGGGCCCGGAAGCATTTGCTCCCGTTTCCTTATCGTTCGCTTCAAAAAATACGCATCCGCTCTCATCCTTGTAAACATTATCCCCTGCCGAGGTTTTTAACGAAAACAACGCTTCGGACTGCATACACAGGCTAAGAGCTTCTTTTACCTCTTCTTGCCTTTCGGTAAGAATCATACTGCCTTCTACAGCATTTAAGTCTATTGCTTCAACCTTAAGATCATTACCGTTTACCAAAGTCATTAACAAAGGGAATAACGCAAATATTGCAATTAAAGCAAAAACGTAAATGCGTGGTATTGTTATTCTTTTCATAATCTTTACTCCTTTTTCATTATTAAAGTGTCAGGCGCCACCTGCACTTTCAATATAACGAGAGGAGGGAGCTTTGTCAACAAGTTAAGACTGTTTGGCAAATCTAAAAGACTGTTTGCGTTTTGGATAATGAATTTTTCATAATAATTCTGGTGGTAAACACGCCCTCATTTAAAGTGAATACAATTTCTCCGTCGTACTTTTCCACCAACTGCTTCATACTGATTATACCAAACCCGTGAGAGGACTTGTCTGATTTAGTGCTTGATAAATCATTAACGTCAACAAAGCCGTTTACAGGATTTTTAATCTTTATAACCAACAAATTGTTTCTGGGCAGGATGAAAACCTCAACGGTTCCTTTGTTCGGTGTTTTTTCCGCAGCTTCAACTGCATTGTCTATGGCATTCCCTAAAATAATTGCCAAATCCACGTCAGACACCTTTATACCTTGAGGCGTTACACATTCCCATATAAGCTTTACACCAACAGCTGCCGCTTTTTCCGCCTTAGCCGAAAGTATAAATTCTACCGCGCTGTCGGAATTGTCCTTCAGCGGCGAGTCCTCTCCATACACACTGCAAAGTTTTTCTATTGCGGTCTCGGTGTTACCTTGCTTTAATTCGGCGGCAATTCCTATGCAAAAGTTCCTAAGGTCGTGTTTGATTTTGTTGGTTTGAAAGCTATTTTCCATCATGCTTCGATACTGCATGGCTTGTATCTCAATAATTTTGTTTGCATGTTCAATTTTACTTTTGTGCATTGCAAGATCGTATAAAGAATTGGTGTATTCAAAAACCACCATCGTTGCAAAAAGCAAAGCAAAATCACTTATCAACACCAGTCCTACAATAACAGGAGCCCAGTGCTCGTTTTGTAGAACCAAAGCGTTTTGGGTTATAATCGCTAAAACAGAAGCTATGGGAAATGCCATAACAATTAAATACTTTTTATCTGCCTCCCTTGAAAAAGGTTTGTACTTTAACACGTAAATAATGTGTATTATCAAAAACAGTAAAGCTTTTGACGCTAAAACCGTAAAAAACGAAATCCTTTCAGCGTCTCCAAAGCTGGTTTTCAATAAAACGGAAGCGGTAGTTTCTACAACTAATATCAGCACTGTGAATATACACGAATAAAAAACTCCGTGTAATAGGTTTAAAAAATAAGGAAATGACAAAACTACACAGGCAGAAAAAACCATCAAATATGAAAACGGATCAGCACCAAATACAAATTTCGCAATTAGCACTATACAAAAACTAACAATTCGAGCAATAATTACATATTTTTTAGGTGTAGCTCTTTGCTTAAATGAAGAGAAAAACAAAAATGCAATAACAACCGTCAAAAGGGAATCGCCTATTACCAGCAAATGCTCGGGCTTCATTATCTGTAATGCACCTCCGCATAATCGGAATACGCAAGCATTACATCAGTTTTACGGCGCATACTCATAGGTAGAATCTTGCCGTCATCCAATATAACATCATACTTTGCAAATTCTGCTATTTTATCAAAATTTACTATATATCCTTGGTGGATTTGATAAAAGCCATAATCCTTTAGCACCTCATACACCTCCGACAGACTTTCTTTAGTTTCGTATGTCCCATTTTCCATGTGATATACAACGTGCTTGTTGTAGTACTCAACGTATCGAATATCATATATAAGAATTCTTTTATACTCGGTGTTGATTTTTATCGTGTGATAACAAGTGTGCTTTATATACTTTTCAAAAAGCCTGTCAAGAATAGAAAGCGTTTTGTTGTTACTTTCAACAGGCTTGATTAAATAGGAAAAGGCTTCACAATCAAAGGCTCTTACTGCGTATTTTGAATAGGCGGAAACAAACACAATGAGCATAGTACGGTTATTTTTTCGCAACTCGCACCCTAATTCCAAACCGTTAAGTCCAGGCATATCTACATCTAAAAAGACAATATCATAGCTCTTATCGTTTTCCGTAACAGACAGCAGTTCTTTGCTTTTCGTGTAAACATCTATATCACCGTTTTTGTACTTATTATGCGACCTAAGCAAGGCTTTTAATTCTTCTGCATCGCTTAAACAATCGTCACAAATCGCAATCTTCATAATTCACCTTCCCCTTTCACTTGCAGTTACTTGAAGTATACCACAAAAGCAACCGTAGTTCAACAAACGATTGATTGCAATCAGTTCTTTAGATTTATCATTTGGTCCTTTGAATTCTAAAACGAAAATATCCGTATAAGATAATTTTTCAAAACAATTCTTAGCAAAAAACATTTAACGCACAACGTCATTTGCGATGCTTATTTATTGAAAATCCACCCGAGCTATGATATACTGTGGACATCAGACTGAAAGGAGTGAACCGATGAAGATTGATACGACCTTGCTTGAAAAAGATAGGGCTCCGACTATAGCGGAGCTGAGGGCGTTTTTCAGAGAGCATGATTTCAGCGCTCAGGTATCGTGATATAATTCTTGGTCTGCTGCCAAAGAGCAGAACACTTTGTACGTCAAGGCAAAAAAGCATTCCCTTTCGGCTTGGAACAAGCAGATGGGTGTACTCACAGGTAAAGGTTCTCTTATCAATTATTCTTCCAACTCACCTGTGCGTACCCTTGAAGAAGCCAAC
>SVRF01000027.1 GCA_015064945.1 Oscillospiraceae bacterium
GTCAAATCCCTCATCCTCATCTCGCTCATCATTCGGGACGTTTCCTTGCTGAGTTGGGTTGTCAAGGATTCCGTCTGCTTGGATAACTTCTCCTCGACTGAAGATTTCAGTAAATCCATCTTGGTGTTCATCATTTGACGGTTGTCGCCTATTATCTGCTCCCAATCCTGATAGGTTGCAAGATTGGACATTGAAGCCGCGCTTCTCGCAATGTTCAATCCAACTGTCGAGAAGAACTCCGCTATTTTGTTGTACTGATCCACCGTTAGAACCAAATATTTCGGTTGTATCGGTTCGGTAAGGGTGTCTACCGTTTCGTCGGTTATCTGTTGTATTTGATTGTTCTGTTTCAAAGTGTTTATATTCATACGCAAATAATTCCTCCATGTTATTTTTTAAATATTTGTTTTCCAGAAGTCTGTTATCTCTAAACTTCTGTCCTTCGGGTGTGGTGTAAGTGATATATTTGTAATGGTCTATCCACTTAACACCGTATCCGAGCTTTTTCATATTGTCGATAAACTGCTTTTTAGTTCGGCTTGCTGCCACGCAATAGTCAATAGCATTCATCAGCTTTAATTTCCTGTTGTTCCCACGTAGTGCGGAACGGTATTCTCGCTGACTTATTGTTTTCTGCTTTGGCTTTTCATAAGGTTTAAGCGTTTCTAACCCATACCTTTCGCAGATTTCATCCGACTTCTTTCGTAACTGCTCCAAACCTTTTTCATCAATTTGGATTTTCAAACCGGTTTCGCAGTTTACCGAGTTCACTACAAAGTGATTGTGCCAATGGTCGCGGTCGATGTGTGTTGCAACCACAACCTCAAATCCGTCAAAGGATTTTGCCATTTCCAAACCTATTTGGTGTATCTGCTCAGGTGTAACACCGCAATTTGGTTTGAAGGATTGCACATACTGTTTGAAGAAAACACCGTTTGCTTTTTTGTATTGGTGTTTCGTTGCCATAAACTCTTGGTATGCGGATTCGGGAACACAGTTCTGTCCACCGACAAGCTTTATACCGTTATAATCGGTTTTCTTGTCTTGTGAAACATATTCCAACACTCGTCGCATAGCAGTTGCGCTTTGGGTTTTCTCGGGAATTGCAATAAAGGTCGCCACTATCCGTACCTCCTTGCTATTTCTTCGAGCTTGGTTATTATATCGGCAAATCCAAGCTTCACTTCTGCTAAATCGGGACAGTTAATTTTACCCATGTTACAGAGCGTGGTTAGCTGATTAATGTTTCTGCCGATATGCTTTTGTTCCTTCAAAACCTCGTCTAATCCGTTTATGAAATTAACAGATTTGTTCATCGCTGATGCCGTAACAAACTCGGTGAAGTTCATATTTGCTCTGTTAGCTTTTTTGTAGATTGCATCGTAATCGCTTTCACGGAAACGCATTGCAACCATTTTTGTCTTGTTGGTCTTGGTTATAATCCTCTCTTTCTGCGGTTTTGTCCGCGTATTTTATTGTATTAAATCTGTTGAAAACGGGGACATGCGCCTCGTTTTCAACTCCTTAAAGTTTCGCAAGTGCACACGCTTTGTGTGGGCGCGACGGCGCGAGCGAACAAAACTTAAAATCCCTCGTCCGCATAAAAACTGCGGTTTTTATGCGAGAGCGAAGCGACGTAGGGGGTTCGGGGATGCCCCCGATTTTTGTTTGTATTGCGGATTTCACGGTGCCGCTGTATATACAAACAATATGCTTGCCTATCCCTTTGGGATAGTTCAAAACCGCTATCATATTTAGCATCATCCTTTCTCTGATATTATTGTTCTGCGTGATAGCAGGGGAAGAAAAAGAGTCCTACGGTAATGTGAAAGAAAACCGGTTTCAATCAAGCACTATCCGACAAGACTCATAATCTTTTGTATTATGTTTGGACTCCGTTTCCGGCCATCTTGCAAGCGTGCTGAACTGTTCACACGCTATATCTCGCACCACCTTCTCCAAGGGTGGACGTTAATTGTACCGGAGAATTAAATTTCTGTCAAGGCCATTTGCACAATTTCCAGAACAAAAGTTCTTTTTGGCCTTGATTAAGTTTTAGTTGTATGGTAAAATAAATAAAAATATTATTATTGGAGTTGAAAATATGGAAATATTAGATTCTTTGCTGACAATTCTTATTACCGTTTTGAGTGGTGTTTTGGTATATATTTTTGGAGAAATACTACAAACTATATGGTTATCTCCGTTGCAGAAGTTTAAATCTATTAAACATGATGTTGCGGTAACGCTTACCTTCTATTCAAGAATATATAATAATCCAATAGATTTAGCTCATGCCACTCTTTCTACAAGAGAAGAGTATTCAGAGGTTTCGGACAAGATACGTAATTTATCTTGTGAGTTAAAAGGATATATCGAAACATTATCATGGATGAAAATAGGGATACCTGCGAAAAAGGATTTACTTGAGGCATCAAAATTATTGATGGGATTATCAAATTCACTTCATACTCCGTACAATGTTCAGCCGACTACCGAAGATTATTTGCATAACAAGAATACTGAAGAAAAGATATTTAAATTGCTGGGGATGTATGGTAATTAGAAAAATTCAAATAATGAAGAGAAAGTCAAAGATAAAGGAGGTACACAATGACAGGAGTAATATACGCACGATATTCTTCAGACAATCAACGTGAAGAGTCAATCGAAGGTCAGCTTCGTGAATGCAAAGCCTTTGCCGAAAAGAATGGTATACAAATCGTTGGCACATATATCGACCGCGCATTGTCTGCTAAAACAGATAACCGTCCTGATTTTCAGCGTATGATTAAGGACAGCGCAAAACAACAATTTAATACTGTCATTGTATGGAAGCTCGACCGTTTTGCAAGAAATCGTTACGACTCCGCCCATTATAAATCTATCCTCAAGAAAAATAATGTTCGTGTTATATCCGCAACCGAAGCAATTTCCCAAGGCGCAGAAGGTATCATACTTGAGTCTGTTTTGGAAGGTATGGCTGAATATTATTCAGCCGAGCTTGCAGAAAAGGTTGTCAGAGGTCAAACAGAAAATGCATTAAGGTGTCGTTTCAACGGCGGAACAATTCCTATCGGTTATAATATCGTAAACCAACAATTTCAAATCAATACCGAGGTTGCACCGTATGTTCTTTCGGCATACAAAATGTATGACGAGGGAAGAACTATGCAAGAGATTGCAGATGATTTGAACGTTAAAGGTGTTCGTACAACTCGCGGTACAAAGCTAACACTTAATACTGTTTCAAATCTCCTTTCCAACAGAAGATATATGGGCGAATATTCCTATCGTGATATCGTTGTTCCCGATGGTATTCCTGCAATCGTACCCAAGGATTTGTTTTTGCGTGTTCAAGAGAAGATTGAGAAAAATAAAAAATCACCTGCACGAAATAAAGCAGACGAAGAATATATCCTTTCAACAAAGCTGTATTGCGGAAAATGTATGACATTTATGGTTGGCGAAAGCGGTACTGCACGTAATAAAGAAACCTATCGCTATTATAAATGTCTTTCCGCAAAACGCAAACGCGGTTGTGATAAAAAAGCTGTCAGAAAAGAATGGATCGAGGATATCGTCATCAATCAAATTCAAAATGTAATTTGGGACGATGACTTGATTGATGACGTTGCCGACTTGGTTATGGAAATGCAGAAAACCGAAAACACGGCTTTGCCTATGCTGAATAAACGCAAGAGGGAAATAGAAACAAGTATTTCTAATATTCTCTTTGCAACCCAGCAAGGCATATTCACCACCTCTACCAAGCAACGACTTGAAGAATTGGAAACCCAAAAGCGTGATATTGAAATCGAGATATCCAAAGAAAATATTTCCCGTCCAACGCTCACGAGGGAGCAGATTGTATTTTGGTTTCACCGTTTTCGCAAAATGGACGTTGACCTTCCCGAGAATCGCGGAAGATTGGTTGATAGCTTTGTAAATTCAATAATTTTGTATGATGACAGAATCCAATTCTATTTCAACTTCAAAAAGGATGCGAAAACCCTTTCTTTAAGCGATTTGGAAAAAGTTTCGGATTTGCCTGACTCTGTCCCACCAGAAAAGAAAACACCTTTTGTCTATCGACAAAAGGTGTTTTCTTTTCAACGCAATAAGTCCCTTGCGGAATTTGTAAAAGGCACTGGGTGCGCGAAATACGCCTGCGGCGAGGAAATGTCCGAGGGCGCGAGGTACCGAAAGTAAATAATTCACCGCGTCACAAGCGAACGATTTTACTAAAAGCTGTGACGGTCCGATTTTGCACTCAAAACTGCGGAATGTTTTTGCAGAGCGGCACCGCGACAAACCGAAAAAGCTGCTCTTGGCGAGTGCTCGACACACGGTCACAACCGCCACGGGCAGTTTTTAAAAAAACAAGTGCAAAGTATTAGAATTTTTAACAAAACTATTGACTTTCTAATACTTTGGTGATATATTATCCCACGCTTTTATTTTTAATGTGCGAGGACGAAAATGAAGTTTAAAACACTGTTCACTTATCTTAAAATCATTCTTTGCGCCGTACTTTTGGCTTTTAACTATCAGCTTTTTATAGTGGAAAACGGCTTTGCACCTGCAGGACTTAACGGTATTGCCACTATGGTGCAGTATAAGACGGGCTTTAGCATCGGCTATATGTCCCTGCTTATAAACATCCCGCTTTGTGTTTTCGCCTTTTTCTTTGTAAGACGCAAGTTTGCTGTGCGCTCTCTTTGCTTTTGCCTTACCTACTCCTTTAGCTATTTGCTTTTGCAAAATATAGGCTTAGATGCGTTTCAGTACGTTACACAGGGGCACGACACCATATACCCAGTAATACTTAGCGGCGTTATATCGGGCTTTGTTTACGGCGTTTGCTTTAAGAACAGGGCGTCTACGGGCGGTACGGATATCGTTGCAAAATACATCAACCTGCACAAGCCCCGCCTTAACTTTTTTTGGGTGACTTTTATTCTTAACGCTATTGTTGCCGCCGCATCCTTCTTTGTGTACGCAAGCACCGATGATGCAGGCGCACTTGTATTTGACTACAAGCCCGTTTGCCTTTGCGTTTTCTACTGCTTTATATCCAGCTTTATCGGCGACTATATACTTAAAGGCACGAAATCTGCCTGCGAGTTTACCATTATTACCTCCCACGGGGACGAGATAGCCACCGAGATACTTACCACTCTTAAGCACAGCTGCACCAAGATTGACGGTATCGGCAGCTTTACCAACGATAAAAAGACGGTTTTGCTGTGCGTGGTTAACAACCATCAAATATTCGACTTTCACACCATACTTGACAAATACGATAACACCTTTGCCTTTTCTAAAACCATTAACGAGACCCACGGCAACTTTAAAAGGTTGAAATAACAAAACCGCAACAAAAAAGATGCACCCGATGGCCATTAGGCTTCGGGTGCTGTTTTTATTTACAAATCTCGTATATTTCGCCCTTAGGCACGCCGCGGTCCTTGGCGGTCTTTTTTATTGCGTCCATCTTGGAAAAGCCGAGTGAGATATAATGCTCTACGTGAGTTTCCACATCCATATCCGCCCAAAAGGCGTCCATATTAAGCACTTCTTTGTCTGCACCCTCAATAACCAGCGCAAATTCGCCCTTGGCGGGGATTATCCCCTCCGCCAACTGTGCGGACAAATTGCGAAGAGTAGTGGCACATATTTGCTCGTTAAGCTTGGTAAGCTCACGGCAGACGGTAACACGTCTGTTGCCCAAGGCTTCGTAAAGCGCCGCCGCATCCTTTTGGATGTCGTGAGGAGTACAGTAAACTATAGCTGTCCGCTGTTCCTTAGCAAGCGCCGAGAGTCTTTCTGCCCTCTCCTTGCCTTTGTCGGGCAAAAAGCCTTCAAAAACGAAACGGCGTGAGGGGAGTCCCGAAGCGGAAAGCGCACATACCGCCGCACAGGGGCCTGCAAGAGGAACTACCGTAACGCCTGCATCAAGGCAACAGCGCACCGCCTCCTCGCCCGGGTCGGAAACGGCGGGTGTACCCGCATCACTGATAAGCGCACAGCTCTCGCCCATAAGCAGGCGGTTTGCAATATACTTTGCGCTTTGTCTTTTGTTATGCTCGTGGTGGCTTACAAGCTCTTTTTTTATATCAAGCAAAAAGAGGAACTTTCCGCCCACCCTTGTATCCTCGCAGACAACAAAGTCCACGTCTCTAAGCACTTCCTCCACCCTTTTGCTTACGTCGCCCATATTGCCTATTGGGGTAGGGACAATATAAAGTGTACCTGCCATAGCTTATGCCTGCGCCTTCTTCTTGTGCTTTTGACGGCGCAAGAACAGATAAAACTTAGGCATAGAGTTTACAAGGAAGTTTTTAAGAGCGTTACGCACGGAAGCGTATCTGTCGTGTATCCAAACCCTGCGCTTGTAACTGCCTACACTACGCTGGGTTATCGCTTTATCAAGACGTTTTTCCATACGCTCACCACGCTTGCCGCCCTTGGCAAACGCCTTTTTGTACTTCTTTACGTAATGCATAAAGTAGGCTTCTATAAACAGCACCTCGTGCTCGGGGAAGTCGGGCTGTACCAAAGGCACACGGGTATCGGGGGAGATGACCTCGGGCAGGAAGCCTGCCTCCTTAGCGATATCGTGAAGCTTTGTGCCGGGGTAAGGGTAAAAGATGTTGGGGATAACCCTGTCGCTCTTCATACGGGCGTTAAGCTTAATAGTTTTAAGTGCACGCTCTATGGTCTCAAAAGGCAGACCTATAATATTGTAGGTAAGCTGAGCTATGCCGTACTTGTGGAACCACTGACTGCAGTTTATAAGCATCTCGTCGGTCTGGAAACGCTTGAGGTACTTAAAGCGCATCTCTTGGTCGCCGCTTTCAAGACCCATATCGATGGTGTAGAAGCCCGCTTCCTTCATCTTGCGCACCGTATCCTCAGTAAGGATATCAAAGCGGATATTGCCCGTACAGGGCAGATTTATTTCCTTCTTATACAGCTCGATAAAAGTATCGAACCAATCGGGGAACATATTAAATATAGCGTCACGGAAGTTAATGTACTTTATGTTGGGGTACTTGGAAATCAGGGTCTTTAGGTAAAGGATGGCGTTTTCGGGGCTGCGGAAACGGGCGTATATCTTTTTGTTGGGATATACCTTGCGGAAGTTACCGTTGCCGCAATAGGTGCAGTTGTAGAAACAACCGCGGCTTACCACAACTATTGCCGTGTCTACCTTTACGCTTTCAAGGTTTGCGTAGTCAAACAGGTCAAAATCGGGGATAGGCAGCCTGTCAAGGTCAGCAAACAGGGGGCGTACCGGGTTCTTTTTGATACTGCCGTCAGGAAGCTTGAACCACATACTCTCCACATCTGTATAATCTTCACCTGCACTCATCTTATCGCAAAGCTCAAGGTCGGCATATTCGCCGTCGCCGATACAAACACAGTCAACCCCCTCGACTGCTATAACCTCTTCGGGCACAAGGGTACAATGATAACTGCCGCAGGTTATGAATACGTCGGGGTAAACCTCTTTAGTCCACTTTATATACTGCTTACAGTCTGGGAATGCGGTGGTGCGGATCGAAAAGCCGATAATATCAAACTGCCCCTTTGCACGAAGCTTGTTTTTAAAATCCTCTTCCTCGTGCAGATACAGAAGGTGCAACAGCTCTACACTGTGACCTGCCTGCTTGAGCACTGCGGAGATGGACGCCAAGCCCTCGCTGTAGTTACCGCCGCTTTGCTTTGTCTTTAAGTCTCTGTCGGTATAGTCGGGGTATACCAACAGCATTTTTGCTTTTCTGCCCTTTAGATCTATCATAAAATATGCCCTGCCTTTCTACTTTGCATCAAACCAGCTGTTACCTGTGTGTGCGTCCGCAACCAGCGGTACCACACCAAGCTTTACCCTGTTTTCCATTTTATCCCTCAGTATTGCCGCCGCTGCTTCTGCTTCCTCAACAGGAGCTTCCACTATCAGCTCGTCGTGTATCTGAAGTATCAGCCTTGCCCTTAGTCCTGCGGCTTTAAGGGCGGCATCGGTCTCTACCATTGCCTTTTTGATTATATCTGCGGCGGTGCCCTGTATAGGTGTATTCATCGCCACACGCTCGCCAAAGGCTTGCAGATTTCTGTTTTTCGCCTTAAGCTCCGGTATATTTCTGCGGCGGAAGAACGCCGTACTTACGTATCCGTCCTCCCTTGCCTTCTTTACGGTTCTGTCCAGATACTCCTTTATAGCCGGATGGCTTTTGAAATAGTTATCTATATAGGTCTGCGCCTCCTTACGGCTTACGCCTATATCCTCCGCCAAGGAGAATGCGCTTATGCCGTAGATCACGCCGAAGTTGACTGCCTTTGCACGTTTTCTCTGTTCCTCGGTAACACTGTCAAGAGGTACACCGAACACCTTGGAGGCGGTTGCGGCGTGTACGTCCTCACCGTTGCGGAAGGCTTCTATCAGATTTTCATCACCTGAAAGATGGGCAAGCACACGCAGCTCTATTTGAGAATAGTCCGCATCTATAAGAACCATCCCCTCCTCCGCCACAAAGAACTTGCGGAACACCTTACCAAGCTCCGTCCGCACGGGAATATTCTGCAAATTGGGGTCTACGGAGGAAAGCCTGCCCGTCATCGTAAGGGTCTGCTTAAAGGTACTGTGTATCCTTCCGTCCCTTGGGTCGATAGCCTTAACCAAGCCGTCTGCATAAGTGCTTTTAAGCTTTGAAAATTGCCTGTAGCTCAATATCAAATCCACTATCGGATGGTGGCGGCGCAGTTTTTCCATAACGTCCGCATCGGTGGAATAGCCGCTTTTGGTCTTTTTAAAATGGGGCAGTCCAAGCTTTTCAAAAAGTATGACCCCAAGCTGTTTGGGAGAATTAATGTTAAACTCCTCCCCTGCCAACATATAGATGGCTTGCTCTGCCTCTTCCATACGCTGTGCCAAAAAGCGGGAATAATCCTCAAGTCCCGCACGGTCCACCTTAACGCCCACACGCTCCATCTCCAGAAGCACCGAGGAAAGCTTAAGCTCGATATGATACCAGTGCATAAGCCCTGCAACCGCCGCCTGCTCCAAAAGCTCTTCTTCCAGGACAGGTAGCATTAAGGTCTCCCTCTTGGGGTCCTTCTCACCATCAAACAAGCCCAGCGCCTTAGCCGCCCTTATGGGAGTGCTTTGTCCGCCCTCCACGGGACTTACCAAATAAGCAAGCAGGGATACATCACCAAGAGGCGGCTTTATATCAAAGCCCATCTTCCGTGCTTCCTCTGCCGTTTCCTTATAGCTCCAAAAAACGCTTTTGTTTTCCAAGGCGGCAAAGAAGCCCTCTGCACCTTCAAAGGGGGTACAGACATTCGTCCCCTTGCCGTCGGTGGCGTAAACCGAAGCATCACACACATATATATAAACCTTATCTGCGGTCTTATATTCTTTTGCTGCCGAGGAGGCATCCAAGCTCTTAAATTCTTCTTCCGCTATTTGGGGTGCGTTTTCTTCGGATTTAAGCCCCAAGCGCTCGGCTATACCACTAAGCTCAAGGGTTTGGCAAAGCTCAAAAAGCTCCTTGTCCTTGCGCTGAATAAGGCAATCCTCTATTGTTAGATCCAAGGGTACTTCTTTGCAGATAGCCGCAAGCTGTTGGCTCAGGAAAGCGTTATCCCTGTCTGCACGGAGCTTTTCGCCTACACTGCCCTTTATCTCCTCGGCGGCGGCATAAACGCCCTCAAGGCTGCCGTATTGAGATATCAGCTTAAGTGCACCCTTCTCCCCTATGCCCTTAACACCGGGGATATTGTCACTGCTGTCGCCCATAAGCGCCTTTACATCCACAAACGCCTCGGGCTGAACACCGTACTTTTCGTTAAATGCGGCACGGTCGAATATCTTAGTCTCGTTGGTGGCGGCAAGATAAACAGTGGTGCAGTCGTTTATAAGCTGAAGACTGTCCCTGTCCCCTGTAACCACAACGCATTCCGCACCTGCGGCGCAAGCCTTTGCCGCAAGGGTACCGAGGATGTCATCTGCCTCGTAGCCCTCTTTTTCAAGAACCTTAAGCCCCAAAAACTCCGCCGCTTGCTTGGCGTAGGGCAGCTGTGCCGCCAGATCATCGGGCATACCGTGGCGGTTTGCCTTATAGCCGTCGAACATTTTATGCCTGAAGGTAGGCGCACGTAGGTCAAAGGCAACAGCGCCGTAAGCCGCATCGCCGCACATCTTAAGGTTTTTAAGGATAATATTGATAAATCCGTAAACACCGTTGGTGGGGATACCCGTAGCGGTGCTTAGGGGGCGGATGCCGTAATATGCTCTGTTAAGTATACTGTTACCGTCAAAAACCACTATTTTTGCCACAGACATTACTACCTCCCCAAATTAAACAGACTAAACTGATTATATATTAACACTCTTTTCGTTTTTTGTCAACAAAAAGGGCTTGCATTCCTATTTATAATTTGCTATAATTTGCGTATAAAATTCACTTTTTTAAGGAGGATATTATGGAACTTAAGGGTACAAAAACAGAAAAGAATTTATGGGAAGCTTTTGCGGGCGAAAGTCAGGCAAGAAATAAGTATACCTATTTTGCCTCCGTTGCAAAAAAGGAAGGCTATGAGCAGATAGCTGAGATATTCCAGAAGACGGCAGATAACGAAAAAGAACACGCAAAGCTTTGGTTTAAAGCTCTTGGCGAACTGGGCAACACCTCTGAAAACCTGCTTCACGCCGCAGAGGGCGAAAATTACGAGTGGACCGATATGTACAACCGTTTTGCTAAGGACGCAGAGGAAGAAGGCTTTACCGCACTTGCCGCACAGTTCCGTATGGTTGCCGCTATAGAAAAATCCCACGAGGAACGTTACCGTGCACTGCTTAACAACGTTGATATGCAGGCAGTGTTTGAAAAGAGCGAAGAAACAATGTGGGAATGCCGCAACTGCGGTCACCTGGTAATAGGCAAGAAGGCACCCGGCGTATGTCCCGTTTGCGCACATCCTCAAAGCTTCTTCGAAGTAAGAAAAGAAAACTATTAATGAAGCACCCCCAAGAAGGCTGACGACTTCTTGGGGACCCCGACAAAAACATACAGAGGAGGTTTTTTCGCCTCCTCTGTTTTTTCAATATCAAAGCATAAAGAAATAACCCTTGATTGCTTACCTTTGTTTCTGCAATCAAGGGTTATTTCAGTTCACTTTTGGTATCCAGCATCATTGGTTACCTCTCTTTCTGTCGTTTGCACCGTTCTCGCTTTTACCTGTTTGCATTTTGCCGCCGATCTATGTTAACCTTTTGAAATATTTTCTTACACATGAAAAAGTGTGGCAAAGCGCAAAACCTTTTAAAAGCTTAGCTGACGGTGTAAATACATCTTCCTTCCCCATTTGTGTAACAAGCATCGCACGTTGTATTTTTACGTATTTTATATAAATGGTCGGTGAAAGGAGTTTAAGATTACTTGCCTGTTACTTTGGGGTTACGTCTTGCTGTGTTCATTGGACCCACCCTTCCTGTGGCTTTATAATAACATAGTTTTACCTCAAATTCAATACACATTTCATACAAAATACACAAAAACCTTTTGTGCAAAGCGCAGAATGTTAGCAAAACCGCCCTAAAAATTACAAATTTGTATTGACTTTTTCTTATAGCTTGTGTTATAATTAAAGTGTTGGGGCTATGCGTAAATGCGCATAGCTTTCGTTGTTCTTTATCCGTAGCCAATGCTTAAATACAGCAAAAAAAGAAATGACCCTTGACTGCCTCCTTTGTTCCGCAGCCAAGGGTCATTTCAGTTCGATCTTGTTATCTAACTTCATTGGTTACCTCTCTTTCTACTGTTTGCACCGTTACTTGTCCGCCTGTGATGCCGCTTGTACTTTAACAATGGTTAAACATTCTTTTAAGTAAGAAAAAACTGTCGGCAAATCTAAGAAAACTTTTAAACGGTGTAAATACATCTTCCCGCCCCGTTTGTTGTAACAAGCGTACCGCCTTAAACAACTTTATTTGGCTTTTTGCCATGGACGGCGGCAACTACCTGCCTGTCACTTTGGGGCTCTGTCTTTTTGTGTACATTGGACTCACCCTTCCTGTGGCTTTATAATAACACAGTTTTACCTCAAATTCAATACACATTTTATACAAAATACACAAAACCTTTTTGTGCAAAGGGGAGAATGTTAGTAAAAACGCCCTAAACATTGCAAATTTGTATTGACTTTTCGCCATTTGCTCTGCTATAATTAAAGTGTTGGGGCTGAGGAAAAACGCGTTTTTCCTCAGCCCCTTTTGTTTTATCTATTCAAGTGCGGCGTTTTCGCCCGCAAGTGCACCTGTGGAAAACGCTATTTGCAGGTTGTAGCCGCCCGTGTATGCATCCACGTCTATAACCTCGCCTGCAAAAAACAGACCGCTTACCAGCTTGGACTCCATAGTGGAAGGATTTATCTCCTTAACGGAAACACCGCCCGAGGTTACTATCGCCTCGTCGATGGGGCGCTTACCCGTTACCGTAAACTTCAATCCTTTGATAAGCTCCACAAGAGCACGGCGCTCCTCTTTAGTAACGGAGTTCACCTTTTTGCGGGGCTCTATTCCGCTTTGACGCACCACCACGGGGATAAGCTTTTGGGGAAGCAAAGCGCCAAGACTGTTAGCGAAATCCTTATTCTTTGCTTCTTCAAAATCACGCAGTATGCGCTTGTCAAGCGTGTCGCTGTCCAGCGCAGGCTTTAAATCTATGCGCCCTTCAACACCAACGCAGTCCCCCAAATGAGAGGAAGCGGAAAGCACCAAGGGGCCGCTTATACCGAAATGGGTAAACAGCATCTCGCCCTGTTCGCCGCAAAGCAGCTTACCGTCCCTGTAAAAGCTTAGATTGACGTTTTTAAGGGAAAGCCCCATACACTCGGCACACCAAGCTTCTTTTGTTACAAGGGGTACCAAGGAAGGGCTTAGCGGTGTTACGGTATGCCCCGACTCCGCCGCAAAGCGGTATCCGTCCCCGTCACTGCCCGTTCGGGGATATGATGCGCCGCCCGTGGCAACGACCGCGCTTTCGCAAGAGACAATTCTGCCGCCGTGAAGCACTACCGCCGTTACGGCGTTTTCTTTTATCTGTATGCTTTGGGCTTTGCCGTGTATAATTTTAACACCTGCATCAACGCACGCCCTTTTAAGAGCTTCGGAGATATCCGCCGCCTTGTCGCTGACGGGAAAAACACGCCTGCCTCGCTCCACCTTAAGAGGTACGCCAAAGCCCTCGAACAGCGCCATTGTGTCCTCGGGCGACAGGTTGTTAAGCGCTTTGTAAAGAAAACGAGGGTTGGTGGGCACGTTTTTGATAAACTCCGCCACGTCGCAAAGGTTTGTCACGTTGCAGCGCCCCTTACCGGTTATGTTTATTTTTTTGCCGCAAAAATCGTTCTTTTCTATCAAGCTGACAGCCGCGCCGCCGCAAGCGGCAAAATACGCCGCCATCATCCCCGCCGCACCGCCGCCGATTATGCAAACTTTTTTCATAATAAAGCACCGCCTTCCGGGCTATTATACAGCCAAAACGCAAAATTTGCAAGCACCTTATTGTAATCCCCGGGGTTTTGAGTTATAATTGTACCGTTTGGAGGTGTGTTTTTTATGAAAAACAAAAAATACTTACTTTTTGACTTGGACGGCACCGTTACCGACTCCGCTCCCGGCGTTGTCGCTTCCGCCACCTACGCAATGGAAAAGCAGGGCGTGCCCGTGCCCGACAGCAGGACTATGGCAAAATTTTTGGGGCCGCCCCTTAAATATTCCTTTATGACCTATGCCGGTATAGAAGAAGAGCGTGTTGAGGACACCATAAGGTTGTACCGTGAGCATTACAGGGTAGACGGCATATATAAAAACAGCCTGTATCCCGGTGCGGCGGAATTTTTTAAAAAGGCTGTATCTTTGGGCAAGGTACTGCTTATCGCCTCCTCTAAGCCTAAGCCTTTTGTGGAGACGGTTTTGGAATACCTTAAGGTTGCCGAATATTTCAGCCACATCTCCGCCGCAAGCTTCAGTGACGCACACCTGAGCAAAGCAACTATCGTTGCCAAGGCTATGGAGATGGCAGGCGCGACGGCGGAAGACTGCGTTATGATAGGCGACCGCATATATGATGTAGAAGGCGCACGGGATAACGGCATCCCCTGCGTGGGCATTGTTAACGGCAGTATTTTTGAAAAAGAGCTTTGCGAAGCAGGTGCCGCCGCAGTCGCCGCAGATTTTTCAGAGCTTAACAAAATTTTACTGTAATTATTTGCCTAAGGACTGCGTAAAATAAGGTCAAAGGTGCAAAAAAACAAAAAATTCTATTGACAAGCAAAACCTGTTATGGTATTATATGGTAGTTGATATGGCTTTGTCTATCAACAACCATTTTTCATCAGCAAAAAATTTTAACAAAGAAAGGAAAAAGAAAGATGAAAAAGCTTATCGCATTTCTTCTCGCATCCCTGATGGTTGCTTGCTGCTTCGCAGTTTCCGCAAGTGCCAGCACCAACCTTATCGCAAGTCGTCAGGATTACACTCTCTCTTCCGATGACGGCAAGATCGCTTACAACAACTTGAACTGTACCGATGACCTTTGTCCTTCTACCGAAGCGCCTTCCCTCGGCCTTTACCAAGGTCAGGTTACCGACGGCGTTATCCGTGTTGGTACTGAAGACAGCGTTATCGCTTCCGACGCTGCTATGGGCATTACCGTTGAACTTGTAGGCACAAACAGAGTTTTCTCTTATGTTTTCCCCCTCGGCGCACAGAAGAGCGTTGAATCCGTAGTTGTTAAGGTTGCTAAGATCTACGGCAACCGTTCCGCTAACATTGTTGGCATCGAAGTTTCCGACGACAACCAGACTTGGACCGTAGTTGATTTCAACAAGTCCATCGCTCCCGTTGCTTACGGCAACCAGGGTAACGTTAACTGGGGTGTTGAAGGTGCTGTTGAAGATATCAGAGATATGTTCTATGACATCACCGCTTCCTTCGCAGCTGTTAACGCTTCCTACGTTAAGGTAACTCTTGATACCTCTAACCCCGATGCTGCTATTTACTTCACCGAAGCTGAAAGAGGCTATGTTCTTTCCTTCGACGAAATCGAAATCTACGGTGGCGAACCCGTTTCTGACGAACCCATCGTTGACGATCCTTCTGAATCCGATCCCGTTGACGAACCCTCTGAAGACGTTTCCGTAGACGATCCTTCCGAAGACGTTTCTGTTGACGATCCTTCCGAAGACGTTTCTGTTGACGATCCTTCCGAAGACGTTTCCGTTGACGATCCTTCCGAAGACGTTTCCGTTGACGATCCTTCCGAAGACGTTTCCGTTGACGATCCTTCCGAAGACGTTTCTGTTGACGATCCTTCCGAAGACGTTTCCGTTGACGAACCCTCTGAAGATGTTTCCGTTGAAGAACCCTCTGAAGACACTTCCGTTGAAGAACCCGACAACAACACCACTCCTTCCACCGGCGACGCTGGTCTTGCAATCTTTGCAGTTCTCGCAGTTGTTTCCATGGCAGGCGTTGTAGTTGCTAAGAAGGTTAAATAATTAACGTCTTAAGATAACACAAGCTAATAATTTTCCCCTGCGGAGAAATCCGCAGGGGATTTTTATTTAGAAAAACAATAAAACACCACCTGTAGGGGCGGCTCAATGCGTTCGCAAGTGAAAAGATAGGAGTGAAAAGGGAAAAGGTGTGGAATTTTTTCGGCAAGCCGAAAAAACTCACCCCATAACTCACTGCGTTCGTTACGGGGACCCCAAAATAAATATAATCACCCCATTAACCGAAAAACCTTGTAATTTGTCCGTAGGGCAAACGGTTTACTCCCGCCGAAACGTGGCGACAAGATAAAACTTAAAATCTACGCACAAACGTAATAAATAGCACCGGTAGGGGGCGGCGCCTCGACGCCCCGTGACATAACAAACAAGAAAAGCTTGAAAACCACGCACAAACGTAATAAATAGCACCGATAGGGGGCGGCGCCTCGACGCCCCGTGACGAAACATTAATATAAAACGCAACGGTAGAAGATGCACATCCACCGCAAATCCTGCCGTTTCTTATTTTTTCGTAACGGCGGGAGTAAACCCCGCCCTACGTTATAATTGTAACGTTATTTATACATCCCGACCTACATCATAATTGCAACGTTATTTATAAAAATGTTGCGTATTTTATATGTCATACTTATAGTTGCCATACAAAAAGGACTGTCTTCCGACAGCCCTTTATTTGATTTAAGCAGGTGCGCCGTAGCTTATGACATAAAATGCGGCGGAGGCAAGGCAAAAAACAGCCGTAATTGCGATATATACATACTTAAGCGGTCTTTTCCACTTATGGTCTCCCGATAAGAATACGCCTGCCGACACCGCACCCGTAATAAGCGTGGGTACGATATAGCGAAAATCCATTGTGCAGGTGAATGGATACTTGAAGCAAAACAGCACGTAGCTTGCCACCATTGCGGCGTGGAAGATAAGCACAAATCTAAAGCCTTGCTCCTGTCCCTGCACAAGGAAGGGGTTTTTGCGGATGTTATGGCTGCGATCGTTGCGGTAGCCCACGTAGAAGCCCACCGCCATCCCCACAAGACTAAACAGAACAAGCGCCAGCGCCGCAAAAGTTATTGCGTATGCCAGCTTGTTTTGAAAAGGGGTAACGTTTAGTTTGTGAAAATACTCCCCAAAGAACGAGGATTTAAAGGCGTAGGGGGCAATACCGTAATCAAAGAACCTGCCCTCGCCGCCGAGGACGTCCGTACCGCCTATATTGGGGTATAGATTTTGCAAGGTCACAGAGCCCTTGCCGCTTAGACGCTCCCAATAGCTGAAACCGTGCAGATACTGCTCGTTAGCCGGACTTTGGCTCATACTTGGCACATAGCCGAAGGGCATACCGTAAAGTAGATTGCACCTTACCGACCACCAAAGCCCCAAGGGGAAGCATATTGCGCCAAACACCAAAAAACGGTGCCACAGCGCCTTAAAGTTGTTAACGATGCCCGTGCGCAGATCCAACAGCTTGGCAAGCATAAGATACGCCGTACCGAACGCCACCACAGCGCCCGAAAGCTTTGCAAGCATTGCGCCGCCGATGCTAAGCGCCAAAGCCACGGTATTGTAAAGGCTTGGGTTTTCATACCAACGTACCGAGTACAGCGCCGCCACCGCCATAAGCAAAATGCAAAGCACATCGTTATTGATACTGCCCGCAAGGATATAAAAGCTTGGGTGAAAAGCGATAAGGGCAAACAAAGCGATGCGCAGACCGCCGCTGAACTTGAAATGCAAGAACAGTTTATCCGCCGCAACCATTATTGCCGCAGAATAAAACAACGTAAGGTACTGTATATTCTCATAAGCGGCAAAGGCATCTATGCCTAACAGGTTTTGAAAGCGCATCCACAGCGCCGCCGTGTAATGGTGCAAAGGGGGATGATAAAGCTGAGACAGCTGATTGACGTCGTAAACATTTTCGGTGGGGAGTTTTCCCGTCTCGTAAATATGCCAGATATAGGTGTTATGCCGAGGATATTTAGCGTTGAAATATATGGGGAAAACGTCGTGCTGATTATCGGGAACCATAACGTTAAGCACATATCCAAGGCGCAGGGCGAAGCCCATTACAAACATAATAGCTATTACGTGTTTGGTTTTTATGCCCTCATCTGCCGCCAAGATAACAAGGCTTACGGCGCAGACAAGTGCCGATATAAGCACCGCTTTTTCCGACGGGGTGTAATCGGTTGTAAGCAGATAGCGGATGCCTGCCCCGCCCCCAAGCACACCTGCCGCGCTTATTATGCGCTTTGCCAAAGAGAGCGCCGCCCTTCGTATCCACAGGCAGAGGGCGATAAGTGCCGCCACCGTGTAGACGCTTACAGCGCTTAGCCCGAACAAGCCCAAGGCGAAGACCGAAACCGTTACGCCGGCCGTGGCAAGCAGACTAGGCACAGGGTCTTCCTGAGGCTTTTTGCGTTCCTTGACTGCAACGCAAAGTTGAGCCGTAAGAAATATCGCCGCAAGCACAAGGCACAGCTTGGGCAAGGACAGAAACGCACCGTCCTCACCTGCCGTATACTGAGCAGTCCCTTTTAAAATATGATGCTTTTGCCCTATAAACAAACAGCAAACGCTGAAAAACGCCGCCGTTACATAAGGGTGCTCTGCACAAAGATCAAACAGGGGCTTGCCGCGTAATAACATGTTCTTTTTAGGTGCGAACTGCTGAATTTCTATGGAAAGCTTTTGTTTTTCCACAACTAATTCTCCTCGCTTTTGGCGGTCTCGTGATACTCTTTTTCCGTATTGACCTCCCAAACCGCCTTTTTGTCGGTACTGCCGCGGGCGATGGCATCCACCGCCTCCATAGCCGTAAGCATGGAATGGTCCATATTATTATAGCGGTGCTGACCGTTTCTGCCTATGCAGAACAGGTTGTCAAAGCCGTCCAAAAACTCCCTTACCCTGTCAAAGCGGCTATATGCACCGAAGTATGCGGGATATGCTTTTTTTACCTTTATGCACACGCTGTCCTTTACGTCCTCACGGCGGATTATATCTATCTTTACCAGCTCGTCTATGGCAAAGTTGATAAAGTCCTCCGCCGCCATATTCCACATATCGTCGCCCTCGTTACAGAAATACTCCAGCCCCATAAACACAGTGTTTTGGGGATCGGCGACCATATAGGGGGACCAGTTGTTGAATATTTGCAGTCTGCCTATCTTAACGTCACGCTCCTGCACATATATCCAACAATCGGGCACGATATTGCCCACGGTCTTCATATTTGTTTTATTTTGGAGAAGCAGTCTGTCAAGCAACAGACCCACGGTTATAAAGTCACGGTAAGGAAGGGCGGCGGCGATTTGGCGCACATCCTCGGGAGCGGCGTCAAAGCCCTCTACCAAATCCTTTACGGGCATGGAAGAAAGGACGTAATCACAATCCAGCACGCTCTCCTTCCCTTCCCTAAGCACACGGACGCCCGTTATTTTGTTGCCCTCGCTTACCACACCAAGGGCTTTTGTGTCTGTAAGTATGATGCCGCCAAGCTCTGCCACCTTATCTGCCAAGGTCTCCCAAAGCTGACCGGGGCCTTTTTTGGGGTACACGAACTGCTCTATAAGCGAGGTTTCGGTCTTCGTCTTGTCCTTCTTAAGCATGGACATAAGCGCCTTGCGCAGAGACAGCCCCTTTACACGCTGTGCGCCCCAATCCGCAGAGATATTTTCGGGGTTGACGCCCCAAAGCTTTTCCGTATAGTCCTCAAAGAACATCTCGTACAGGGGTTTGCCGAAGCGGTTGATGTAAAAGTTTTTAAGGTTGGTCTCCGGCTTTTTGACGATACAGCTTTTTACGTAGCCGAAGCCGCTTTTTACCGTCCTGCCAAAGCCCATATTCTTAAATGTTTCGGCTTTCATGGAGATGGGGTAATCAAAAAACTTGCGCAGGTAAAATATGCGGGACACACGGGTGCGCACCAGCATAACCTTGTCCTCTTTCTCCGGGTCGGGACCACCCTGTGCCAAGGGCTTTTGGTTGCCCGTTATTATATCGTCGGAAGAGGGGGCACCCTGTGTGGGAAGCAGCATCTGCCAAAAATCGGTTACGCGCTTATCCTTAGAGAAAAAGCGGTGGCCGCCCAGATCCATACGGTTGCCCTTATAGTTGGCTGTACGGGAAATACCGCCCATGAAGGGGCTTTCTTCTATAACAATAGGCAGAATATCGGTTTTTGTAAGCAGCTCGTATGCCGCAGTAAGTCCTGCAGGGCCTGCGCCGATAATAACGGCGTGTTTTCTGTTTTTCATACCTATTCTCCCTTAAACACAAAGATTTTTCTGCCTGCGTAGTTCCACACCAAAACGATGCCCGTTACGCAAAGCTTTACGGCATATTTGCCCAGTTCGCCAAGTCCGTCGCCCACTATGCCCTCGCCAAGGAACTGTAAAAGCTCGGTAAGCACCAAGCCCACAACGCCGACGGCGGCGAAAACAAAAAAGGCCTTTTTGGTTTTCCCCTTCTTTTGCTGACTGTCACTGCGGAAAACCACCGCCATAGACAAAACATAGTTCACCGCAAGACCTGCCATAAAGCCGGCGGCGGTAGAAACAACAAGCGCCGCACTGCCGTCGGAAGCAAAAACAAGCTCTCTAAACAAAGCAAAAACGCCGAAATCCACCACAAAGGCTATGCCGCCGACCACGGCGTAGCGCAAAAACTCTTTTATTATATCAAGCCTTTTTTTGTTCATTGATTTCTATCCCTTAAAAGCTGTAAAACACATAATGGGGGTGCAGATACCACTTTCCGTTCTGTTTTACCACGTATACCGTCTGGTCCTTTTCTTCCTCGCCGTAGCTTCCGCTGTAGCTGAGCTTAAGCTTTATGCGCCACACCTCTTCGGTATTATCTTCGGTAACAAAGCGCTTGTAGGTGTAATAATCCAAATTGGGATCGCTGTGCATTGCGTCAAGTTCTGCAACGCTTATCTGCTCCTCGGATAAAAACTCAACAGCTACGGCATAATCCTCACCGTAGTTTGCCTTGTTTACCTTTACCATATAGGTGCTTAAATATTCGGACATATTTTTGCAGGGCGCAAAAACACCTGCTACCACGTAGCTTTCCTCATAATGCTCCTTAAGTGCAGAAGGAAAGGCGGAATAATACGCATCCCCATCTCCGTTATATATGGCGCTTACGGCTTTCTCAATGGGTGCGGTCTTTTGGCTTGTACCTTTAAAGCTGACCCCCTCGTCCTTGTCGCAGGCACTTAAGGCAAGCACCGTTGCCGTGATGACAAGAAGCGCCGCCACAGCCAAAATTATAAGCTTTTTCTTTATCATTCTGCGCCGCCTCCGTCAATTGCGTTCATTTTCATTTGGGCAAAGCCCTCTCTTGAGATAGTAACAACACGCTTTTTGGTTGTAGAGTCGTAAGGGCTTATAAGTCCCTTTGCCTCCAGCTTATCAATTATACGTGCGGCACGGGCGTAGCCTATGGAAAGTCTGCGCTGAAGCAGAGATGTGGATATGGAATCGCTGTCCAAGCCGATCTCCAATGCGTCCAGCTCCAAGGGGTCCATATTGCCGCCGTCCTCGGTATCTGCCTCGGCGGCACGCTTAGAGCCCTTCTCGCCGCAAAGCTGTGCTTCCTTTTCTATTATCTGCATTACGTCTTCGCTGTAGTGAGCCTCTGCCGCTTCCTTAAGGTAGGTACAAACAGAAATAACCTCCCTACCCTCTACAAACGCGCCCTGAACACGCAGCGGCTTTGTAGCGCCGACAGGGTTATAAAGCATATCGCCCTTGCCAAGCAGTTTTTCCGCACCCGTTATATCGAGTATGGTACGGCTGTCCACCTGAGAAGCAACCTTACAAGCTATACGGGAAGGGATATTTGCCTTAATAAGACCCGTAATAACGTCAACAGAGGGTCTTTGGGTACCGATTATAAGGTACATACCTGCGGCTCTTGCCTTTTGTGCAAGACGGCAGATAGAGTTTTCTACCTCGGAGGGGGCTGTCATCATAAGGTCAGCCAACTCGTCGATGACTATAACCACCTGAGGGATGTACTCCTTCTCGGGGTCATCTGCGGTAAACTCGTTATATTCTTCCAAGTTTCTTGCGCCAACCTCCTGTATTTCGGAGAAACGGCGCTCCATCTCCATAACCGCCCAGCTTAATGAACCTGCCGCCTTCTTAGGCTCGGTCACTACGGGTACAAGCAGGTGGGGGATGCCGTTATAGTCGGCAAATTCTACCTTCTTGGGGTCGATAAGTATAAGCTTTACCTCGTCGGGACGGGCACGGTAAAGCAAAGAAACGATAAGAGAGTTGATACATACGGACTTACCCATACCCGTTGCACCCGCAATAAGCAAGTGAGGCATTTTGGATATATCCAGATGTACGGGGTTACCTACAACGTCCATACCGAGGCAACAAAGCAGGTTGCTTTTGGCGTTTTTATAGCCGTAATCTTCAAGAAGCTCTCTAAGTCTTACAATGCTTTTGTTTTTGTTGGGTATCTCTATACCAACGGCGGATTTTCCCGGGATGGGCGCTTCTATTCTTACGCTGGTTGCCGCAAGGTGAAGTGCTATATCGTCGCTGAGGTTAGATATCTTGCGAACTCTTACGCCTGTATCGGGCTGAAGCTCAAAACGGGTAACCGTAGGTCCGTGACTGGTGTTTATAAGCTTTGCACCAACGCCGAAGTTGGATAATGTATCTATGAGCAGTTCGCTTGTACGACGCGATTCCTCGGCAGACATACCAACACTGCCCCTCTCCTTAGGTGCAAGCAAACTTAAAGGTGGGAACATATAGGGCACATCGTTGTTGACAGTCTCTGTTTCCACCGCCACGGGGGGCAGTATCTTCTGCTCCTCGGGCTGCTCTGCAGGCTGTTCTTCCGCCGGCTCCTCTATAGGCTGTACCTGTACTACGGGCTCCTCAACAGGTGCAGGCTCTGCCACGGGCTCTTCTGCCACAGATTCCTGAACAGGCTCTTCCACCGAAATCGACTCCGCAATCTTCACTTCCTCTGCAGGCTTTACCGGGTACTCCTCATAAAAAGTATCTGCCTTTTGAGGTTTGGATTTACGTGTACGGTTTATCTCTATCTGTTCGGGGATGGGGGTAATCTCGTTCCTCGGCAGGTCATCCTCCGTGATAAGATGTGCCTTTTTCTTCTTTTGGGGTTCGGGTCGTGCAGCAGGCTCTCTAAGCTCTGCTCCTGACCTGCCAACATTCTTTTTGACGGGCTTGTCCACTACCGCTGTGAGCGCTTCCTCTTCTTCATAATCTTCATCGCTTACCTGTACGGTCACCACACGGATGCCCTTAATGATACTGCGTAAAACCCTTACAGGGGTCGTGTCGAACAGCAAAGGCAACGTAAGCAAAAACAGCGCCCAGCATACAATAGAGGTGGCAACCTTGCCCATAAGCGCACATAGTGCGGCGTATAGGTAGCCGCCCAATACGCCTGTGCCTTTGCCGTCCTTGCCTGCGCCGTACATATCGCCGCTAATGTCAAAGAGCGCACTGTCACCTGCTGTAAAGCGGTGGAATATCGCCAAGAACAAAAGGAAGCTTAAAACGGAAAGACACCATTTTGCGGCGACCTTGTCGTTCTTTCTGTCCTTATACCAGGTGCGTATGAGGTTTATAAGGTACAAAGGCACAAACGCCATACCCCAAAAGCCCATAAGCCCCATAAAGACGGGTCGCAGGTATTTACCTATTACCGCCATATCCTTTACGATAAGCATAAGCAAAAACAAAGCCGCTACCGCAAAGGTAACGATAAGCCCCAACAAGGAACGGTCCTTTTTTGGTGGGGGCACATTGCGCTTTGTAGTGCTTGCAGGCTTGCGTGCAGGTGTTTTTTTATTGGTTTTACTGTTAGTTTTTTTCTTCTCTGCCATATTATTCCCGTTCTGCATTATTAGCTTTTATTTTATAAACAGATCGCCTATTATTGCCGCTGTGCCCACGATGAAGCAATATACGGCAAAAGCACTGAAATTTTTCTTTACCGCAAAATAGTTAAGTATTTTAATGGCGAATATGCCGGATATCGCCGCCGCAGCCATACCTGCAAGGCAGGCAGGTGCACCTACCGCCGCAAACAGGTCGCCCTTAAGTTCTAAAAGCTCAAGCAAATTGGCACCTAAAATTGCGGGGATGGAAAGCAAAAAGGAAAACCTTAGCGCCTCCTTGCGGTCCAAATTGTTAAAAAGGCCGCCTGTGATAGTACTGCCTGAGCGGGATATGCCGGGCAACACACCGAAAAGCTGAAACAGCCCTATGTAAAGCCCGCGGCGAAGCTTGCTTTGCTCTACGGTTTCGCTGTTGCGGCTTAGACGGTCGGAAACAAACAGCATACAACCGTTTATCAAAAGCAGTACGCCGATAGCCCAGCTTACGTCAGACAGCGCCTCCACCTTATCCGAAAGCAATGCCGCAGGAACAAGGGGCAAGCAAGCGATACAAAGTATAAGAAAAAGCTTTTCGCCACCGTTAAGGGGCTCCTTAAGCCTGCCGTTAAAGGGACGTGCAATCAAGGAAAACACGCTTTTTATAAGCTTCCACACATCGGCGGCGTACATAACAAACACCGCAACAAGGGTACCGAAATGCAAAAGGATGTTAAAGGTAAACAGATCCTCCGTGCCGGAAGTGCCGAAAAAGTTTTGCGCCAGTGCTAAATGACCGCTGCTGGATATGGGCAAAAACTCGGCAACGCCCTGCACAACGCCGTATATAATAGCTTCAAATATTCCCATTACAGTCTCCTTTTTCTAAGCTTTGCCAAAACTATATGGCAAAGTCCCAAGCCGATGCCGCAAAAGCAAAAGGCGTGACACAGCCCTTTTATGATTTTGCGGGCTAAAACACGGTTTTCGTCCACACCGGAGCGGATAACCACACCGTAAACTGCCGTTGCGGAATTTACACGCTCGTCACTCTTTACCGTAACCACGGCATAATAGTTGCCTGCCTTTAGGGGCACGCCCGTAATGGGTCTTGCCGTGTTACCTTCTAATTTGTAATAGCTTACGCCGTAATCTACATAGTCGGGAAATACGCTTACACTGACACCCTTATATTTGCCGTCCTCTACGGTAAAGACATCTTTACTTTCGATAACAACATCTGCCTTTTCTATGGTTATATAGCTGTAGCTTACGCTGTCCGTATAGCTGTAACGGTAGGTATCTACAGGATAAGCGCTTATAAGATAGGTACCGCAGTCTACAAGCGGAAAATCCACCGCCTCACCCATCTGACCGTTAACATACTTATATGCGGCATATTTCAGCTCTATACCCTCGGGAACGGTAGTTGCTTCGGTAAGTTCCACTCCTTGCGGAGTATAGGTATACACCAAGTCTTCCATTATTATTTCAGCAACGACCTTTTTTATAACTATTCTGCCACTGCCTATTATCGTGTCCAAAACAAAGCACGCCGCCATATAGTCACCGGGGTCCGTAGGCGGTTCTTCCGTATACTCACCGTTGGAGCCGTCCGCATATATGCGGCTGTATTTTAGACTGCACTCAGCCCCTGCCACGTTTGCACTCCATTCGGGTTCAACAGGCTCGCCCGTGTAGTCCGCATCCATGGTCTGGACCGTCGCTTTAAACTCCTTAGGCACGCTGAGAAGCGCTTTATCCTCAGATACGGGACCGCCGTATACCTCACCCACCGTGAATATAAGATACTTGCCTGCGCAAACCACCTTTTCGTTCAAAGGGGTAGCGTCCATATACACCAGGTAACTGCCCATATCAACAGGCACCTCTACCTCCGTGCCCTTATCCGACAGGGACTTTATTGCACGGTAGCTTATCTTAACGTCAAGCATACCTGCCGCCCAAGAGGGGGACACGCTGTATCTTACAGGGTTTGCCATAGCAGTATGGGCCACGCTTTGGTTAGGTACGTTCAAATACACCGTGGCAGGTGTAACCGTAAAGCTTGCCACCGCCTCTGCAGAGCCGTGGGTAGCGGTTTCGTTGATATACGCCCTTACGGTGTAGCTGCCAACCTCCCTGATGGGAAGCCTTACCACCTCACCGCTTTCACTGTCCTTAACCTCGTAGCGAAGCTCGTGGCTGAAATCGCCTGCGTCTGCGGTGGGTCTGTGCCCTGAGGGTGAATATTCCGCTACGGTATTGGAGAGGCTTATGGAAACAGCCTTCTTCCCCGCATTTTCGCCTACGGCGCACACGGGCAAAGCAAAGGATAGGGCGATAATAACAAATAAAAGCGCCGCCATTATTCTACGCATAGCAAAAACACCCCCATTCTCATACTTATATACTTTATATAATACTACACTCTTTATATTTTTTCAAGTACAAATTGCACATTTATGCTCCTCACGCCTTGAAATACCGTCATTTTTATGGTATGATTTTCACTGTTAGGAGGTGTTTTCTCTTTGGTTAATTTGGGTAACGGCTGGGATGCACTTTTAAAGGAAGAATTTGCTTCCGATTACTACCTTAAGCTAAGGCAGTTTTTAAAGGCGGAATACCTTGGCAGCGGCCACAGGATATTTCCGCCTATGAACGATATATTCAACGCCCTTAAAGCTACGGATTATAATGACGTTAAGGTGGTTATACTGGGGCAGGACCCCTACCACGGCATAGGGCAAGCACACGGACTTTGTTTTTCCGTGTGCAAAGGAGTCGTGCCGCCGCCTTCTTTGGTGAACATATACAAAGAACTGCAAGCGGATTTGGGCATAACGCCGCCAAGCCACGGTTGTCTTACGGACTGGGCTAAAAACGGCGTGCTTCTTCTTAACGCGGTGCTTACCGTAAGAGAAGGACAGGCAGGCAGTCACCGCGGCAGAGGATGGGAGCAGTTTACCGACAAGGTAATAGAGCTTTTGAACAAGCGTGAAAAGCCCATGGTCTTTATGCTGTGGGGCAACTACGCCAAGGCAAAGGCGAGCCTTATCGACGGTAGCCGCCACAAAATACTTACCGCCGCACATCCAAGCCCCCTTTCTGCGTGGAACGGCTTCTTCGGGTGCAGGCATTTTTCCGCCGCCAACGAGTTTTTGGGCGAGAATGCGGTGGATTGGAGAATAGGAGAGTAAACTTATGCTTTTGAAATTTACAAAAATGCACGGTTGCGGCAACGACTACATATACGTTAACTGCTTTGAAACAGAGCTTAAAGACCCCAACGCTGTGGCGGCAAAGCTTTCCGACCGCCATTTTTCCGTTGGCGGTGACGGGCTTATAATGATTTGTCCCTCTTCTGTTGCCGATGCAAAGATGCGTATGTTCAACGCCGACGGCAGTGAGGGCAGAATGTGCGGCAACGCTATCCGTTGCGTGGGCAAGTACTTGTACGACAACGGGATAGCAAAAAAGGATGTTATTACCGTGGAGACTCTCAGTGGCATAAAGACCCTGTATATGCAGGTGGAAAACGGTGTTGCCGTGGCGGTAAGAGCTGACCTTGGCAAGGCAATATTTGAAAAAAGCGCTGTCCCCGTGGTTTGGGACAGCGACGACTGTTTGTCCGTACCCCTTACGGTAGAAGGCGAGGAGTTTTTATGTAACGCTGTATCCATGGGCAGCGCTCATTGCGTGTGTTACGTGGACGATGTGCAAGACTTCCCCTTAGAGATATACGGCAAGGCTATGGAGGTGCACCCTGCCTTTCCGGAAAGGGTGAATGCGGAGTTTATAAAGGTCATCGATCCTCACACACTAGAGATGCGTGTTTGGGAGCGGGGAAGCGGCGAAACTTGGGCTTGCGGCACGGGCGCCTGCGCTTCAGCGGCGGTGTCGGTAGCATTGGGCTATTGCCCTGCAGGTGAGGACATTACCGTGTGCCTCAAAGGCGGCAAGCTTGTGATAAACGTAACGGAGGAGCGCGTCCTTATGACAGGCCCCGCCGTTAAGGTTTGCGACGGCATAATCGAAATATAAGCCACCTCAAGCCGTAGCAAATATATAAGACACAGCAATCAAACGTAAAAACAAAACAAGCTATTCGTAGGGCGGCGGTTTACTGCCGCCGCTGCTTTACGAACGGCACAAACGACAGAATTAGCAGGGATACCTCCCCTGCTTTTTTATATTGCCGTGTTATACGAATTTTGCATTATTGAATATACCGTTAAGTTTCAATTATGGGTCACGTTTCGGCGGCAGTAAACCGCCGCCCTACAAACAAAAGAGATAAGCTTGCTCATATATCCTTTATGCAAAAGAAAATTGTTATTACGCTAAGTATCATAGAAGCCATAATCAATGCGGTGTTCATAGTTTCCTCCGTTTTTTACACAGGGCGTTATTGCCCTTCTTCCCTTTCCAGCCATTTGATAAAGGCGGCTTTCCCTACCATAACTCGGTTGCCTACTCTTACCGAAGGGAAGCCCTCGCTTTTTAAAAGTCCGTATGCGCCCGAGCGTGATATGCACAGTGCGGCGGCAATCTCTTTTGCGGAAAGCACTATGGGCAACTCCTCGTAGCATTTGTAAATGCATTGTTTCATATATCCTGCCTCCTTTCACCTGTATTGTAGCAGAGGCAAAGTGTAATAAAACGGACTTAAAACAAAAAGCAGGAGGTTTTGTTCCCTCCTGCCGATTATTGCGCTTGTTTATTGATATGCTCTTTCAACACGATATTTATATACTGGGATAACGAACGGTCATCATCTTCTGCCTTTTGCTTTAATATTTTCAATAAGTCAGAATCCACCGTAATGCTGATTTTTTCTTTTAAGGGTTTCATAATACATCTTCACCTCAAAGCAATTATACACATTGTAGGATTCCGTATTGACAAATCGGACAAAGTAGGATAAAATACTACTGATAATATATTAAACTTGGAGGATGTATTATGAAAAAAGCATTGTCAATCATTTTATCCTTGTTGCTTTTTATGTCCCTTGTTTCCTGTGACAAAAACGAAGGTGAAGACAAAAGTGCAGCAGTTATAGAAACAGAAAACGCTATAAGCGCAATCGGCAATGTTTCAATAGACAGCAAAAAAGCAATAGAAAAAGCAGAAAAGCTGTACGATATACTATCCGACAGCGAAAAGGAACAAGTTGAAAATCGCCTTCGTTTGGTTGAAGCGCGAGAAAAATATGACCATTTAGAAAAAATCAATATTGCAAGCAAAGCACTTGAAATGTTAGAACAAGTATCATCAATGTGCGCTAGTGCTTTGGGTGATATAGAGAATGTTTGGGAATTAGGCTTGAACGAAACAAAAAAAGAAAGCAGTAGCACTGTTTTCTATTCCATCGCTTCTAAAACAAAATTTACCGTGTCTGAAATTAAAACGGCTGCATCATCCTGCAACATCAGCGGAGATAACTGTGTAAACGGCACTTCATCGACATCTGCTTGGAAATATTGCACTTGGGTTGTAATGGAAGCCCACAAAGAAAAGGGTACATACACCACCATTAACAGTCTTCTCTCCCAAGTAGAACTGATGATAGAACAAATGGAAAATGAAAACCCTGAATATCCATTCATCGCTTCTTTAACGACATATTGTTCCGAGCTATCGTCTTACGCAAGTTTTTTCGAATCCCCCACAGGCACTCTCAGTGAATTATCCACTATGCGATTCAATCTCCTGCAAATAAGCGATTTTCATAGTGACACAATCAAAACAGACATCTTATTAGCGGAAGACTTTTTCTATTAAAAAACAGAATTTAACAAAGCCAAAACAGGAGAGACCGAAATCTCTCCTGTTTTTATGTATAAATCTTAGCCTATTTCGGGAAGAGAAGCTGCTGCAACGGACTGACCTACGCGGCGGCTCTTTTCATCGGGAATGTGAAGCTTCATCTTAGCGGCAAGTTCGGGGAACTCGGTATCCAAAACTTCCTGAGCTTTGCTGAGAAGGATAGTACCGCCTTCACCGGAGGTAACACGGCCCATTATAAGGATGTGCTTGATATCATAGAAGCGTGCATAGTAAGCGAGAGCGTAGCCGAAGCAAACACCGATGGTGCTGTAAACCTTAGCCGCACGTTCGTCACCTTCTGCCATAAGCTTCTGAACAACCTTAAGCTTTTCTGCAGGGGAGAGGCTTTCGTCAAGCTCGATACCTGCAGCGGGAGCGTACTTAATAACGCCGTCCTGAGAGAAATACTTAACGCCGCAGCCGTAGTCGCCGGACCATTCGTCAACCATTGCGTCGGGGCAGAAATCACAGGGAACAAAAGCAAGCTCGTTAAGCCAACCGGTAATGTTGCCTGCGCCGTCAACGTAACCTGCAGCCTCGGAGGTACCCATAGCTATACCTACAACGTTGTTGTCGCCCAGGGACATTGCGCCTGCCAGTGCGGTAACGTCGCCGTCGTTTGCAACAACAAGGGGAACGTCGCCGATTTCCTTGGCAACATCAATATACATATTCTTAACGTGCTTATCAAAGTCCTCGTCGGAAACCTTGAGGAAGAGAGAAGCAACCATGATACGGTTATCAACGTAGATACCTGCGCTGGAAACGCCGATAGCGTCAACTCTGGGCATCTTAGAAGCTGCAGTTTTCATAGCGTTAAGTATGCCTTCGTAGTGATACTTGGGGTCAGTGTTGGTCTTGGGGAACCATACAACCTCTTCGGAATAAACGGATTCGCCGTTAACAACAGCAGAAACCTTTCTGTCGCTTCCGCCTGCGTCAAAGCCTATGCGGCAACCGTCAAGGTGTCTGCCGATGGGGCTTGCGG
>SVRF01000028.1 GCA_015064945.1 Oscillospiraceae bacterium
GTTACTTGACCTCGCATGTTTTCCTGATTCTTTTTTATCATTTTCATCACCCCTCCCATTATACCATATTTCTTCACAAACATAAAGAAAAAAGCCCAGTTATACTGGACTTTTTCGACAGACTGAAAGGTGTTGCCTATTGGCAACACCTTTTTGTATATAATAAAAGCCGCCGTGACGGCGGCTTTTACTTATTGTCGTGGGCCCTAAGAAGGCGAAGGGCTTCCTTGGATGGTTTAATTAGGCAAACGGTTTTTAATCATTTGCTTTTTTGCTAAAAATTTTGTTTTTAAAGACAATCAAAACACCTGCAACCACAAGCAAGACACCGATAATGATATATACATAGGAGGGGATACCGCCGTCCTTATCATCGCTTGCGGCTTTTTCTTCGCTTTCGGCAGAGGCGTTAAGCTGGGCTTTTTCTTCCTCGGTAAGCGCTATCTTTTCGTAGGTAGCGGTGTATTCCAAGTCCTTAACCACAACCTGCACAAGCTCGGGCGTCCAGCCCGCAAATACGTACTTGTATTCGCCGTCGCTTTCCTTTGTGGGCTCTTCGACTGTAGGCACCCAAGCGTTGAAGTCACACTCTTCGCTGTGCAAAACTGTGCCGTCCTCGTCGTAGAATGTAACTGTGTACTTTGCTTCTTTCCATATAGCGTAAAGGGTTATATCTGCGTCTTCGCTGTATACGTCTCCCGCTTTTACGTTGGGCTCTTTGCTGTCTTTGTCATCTGTCCAACCTATAAAGTCATAACCCTTTCTGGCAGGGATTTCGTCGGTTACGGCAAATTTGCCGCCTTTAAGCTTGCGTTGGTGCTCTATGCCTTCGCCGCCGCCCAGCTCATATTTAAGGCTGTAAACCATATAGTCGGCATCGGTGGTGTGGGGCATATAAATCCAACCCTCGGCGCCTTCAAACTCTATCTTGCCCCAGTTGCCGTTGCGTTCGCTTACTATAACGCTGTCGTGCTTGCTGAGAGTTCCCAAAACCTCGCTGTCATTGCTTGCATCGCTGCGCACGTTAAGGGACTTTGCATTAACTATAAACTCGCCCGTCTTGTTGATGTTACCTGTAAGCAGTGGCTCGCAGTCCATTACGGTGTCGCTTTCGCCGTACTTGGGCACACAGTAGCCAAGTATATAATCATCCGTCAAGTCGTAGCTGTGGATGCCTACAATGCCGCCGTTGTTGCCCTCTACGGTGTAAACCTTGTCTTCAAGCACCCCAAGTACCAAGCCTACGTGGCTGGGGTCGTCATTGGGGGAGAACATTATAATATCACCGGGCAGAGGTATATAGCCCTCTTCGGAAAAATGGAAGATTTTGTTCCTGATGTACCAGTCGGTCATACCGCTGCAGCTAATGCTGTTTATAGCTTGGGTGTAACCCACGCCTGCCTGACGCAAGCACCAAGTGACAAAGCTGGCACACCAAGCGTAGCCATAGCTAACGCCGTTGCCTTCTTTATTGTCAACCTTGCCGTAAAGACGGTTATACTCCACAAAGTTGCGATCGCCGTCTATGTTAAGTCCGTCCATATCGGCATCGCTGTCCCCCTCGTGGTAACCAAGCTGTGTAAGTGCAATGGAAAGCACATCGTATCGAGGGTCGCCCGTAAGCTCGTAGGCTAAAAGGCGGTCATAGTATCCGCCGTCCTTGTATTCCTGACTAACCTCATAACAGGGCTCCACGGCACCTACGGAAACAAGCGCCATGGATGCGCAAAGCATAACGGCAAACAGCCGTATAAGTAAATTTTTCATAACAAAGCACCTCATTTCTTTATATATGGTACACTAAATATATAAAAAAGTAAATAGCTAACAAAAAATTTTATTCCCTTGGCACTGTTTATATGCTATAATAAGCTATATCAAAAAAGAGAGGATACAGTAATGGACTTTTTAAGTATAGCCAAGACCCGTCAGTCTTGTCGGGCTTATGACAGTGAGCGTGCAGTAGAAGCGGAAAAGCTTGAGAGCATATTAAACGCCGCCGTCCTTGCCCCCTCTGCCTGTAACGGTCAGCCCTACCTTATAACCGTTTGCAGGGGTGAAAAGGCCGTTGCCGTAGCAAAGGCGACCCAAGGGGTGGGTATAAACAAATTTGCCACGGAAGCGCCCGTATTGCTTGTTATATCGGAACAGCCTTATGTAAAAAGCGCCGCCCTTGGCGCAAAACTTAAGGGCAACGATTATCGCTCTATAGATATCGGCATCCTTGCCGCATATATCACAGCGGAAGCAACGGCACAGGGGCTTGGTACTTGTATACTCGGTTGGCTTGACGATGAAGAGATACGAAGTCTTTGCGGTCTTAAACATCCTGTGCGTTTGGTTATAACTCTCGGTTACCCCAAGGATGACAGCTTGCGTCCCAAAAAACGCAAAAGTCTTGACGAGCTTGTAAATACCGTAGAATGAAGGCGCTTATAATAGGCTGTCCCGGTAGCGGAAAAAGCACCTTTGCACGGAAATTGCAGGGGGTTACCGGGCTGCCTCTTTGCCATTTGGATATGCTGTTTTGGAACAGCGACAAAACGACCGTCCCACGGGATGTCTTTGACAGCCGCCTTGAGAAGGTGCTTGCGGGAGACGCTTGGATAATAGACGGCAACTACGGCCGCACTATGGAGCGCAGGCTTAAGTACTGCGATACGGTGTTTTTCCTTGACCTACCCACAGAGCGTTGCCTTGCAAACATAAGGGCAAGAAGAGGCGCTCCAAGGCCCGATATGCCGTGGGTAGAGCAGGAGCCCGATGCAGAGTTTGAGTTTTACGTAAAAAAGTTTTACGAAAAACAAAGACCGCAGATAATAGACCTTTTGCAACTGCACAAAAATAAAAACATATACGTGTTTAAAAGTCACGAAGAAACGGATGAATATATAAAATCCTTAAAATAAAGGAGCAAGCTATGGATAAGCGCTTTTATTGGGAAACACGCCCCAAAGCTTTAAAAGAAAACCAAATCACAGGCGATACATACCGTTTTACTTTGCTGACGGACAGGCTTATCCGTTTGGAATATTCACCGGACGGTAAGTTTGAGGACAGGGCAAGTCAAGCTGTGTTTTACAGGGATTTTCCTGCCGTGCGTCACACTGTGGAAAGGGCAGGGGATACCTTTGTCCTTAAGACAAACAGCCTTGTGCTTAAATATAAGGAAGGGCAGCCCTTCACTGCCGATACTCTAAGCATAAAACTTTTGGAGGAACCTGCAAGCATTTGGCATTACGGCGAGGATTTTGAGGACCTCGGCGGCACGGCAAGGACTCTTGATGTTACCGACGACGGCATCCCCCTTGGCAGGGGCGTTTGCTCCCGCTGGGGATTTTCCGTGCTGGAGGACAGCGAAAGCCTTGTACTCGGCGAGGACGGGTGGATAGAGCTTAGAGCGGAAAACAGCACAGACCTTTACTTTTTCGGCTACGGCTACGATTATCTTGGTGCGGTAAAGGATTATCTGCGTCTGACAGGCGCACCGCCCCTTTTGCCTGCCTATGCTTTGGGCAATTGGTGGAGCAGGTATCACAGATATACGGCGGAAGAATATACAGGGCTTATGGATCGCTTCAAGGCGGAGGATATCCCATTTTCCGTGGCGGTTGTGGATATGGATTGGCATATTGTAAACATTCCCGAAGAACTAAGGGAAGAGGACGCACTTTTTCAAAGCGGGTGGACGGGCTACACTTGGAATACAGAGCTGTACCCCGATTACAAGGCATTTTTAAAGCACTTAAAGGCATTGAATTTACACACCGCTCTTAATTTGCACCCTGCACAGGGGGTGCGCCGTCACGAGGCGATGTACGAAAAAGCCGCTATAGCCGCAGGAATAGACCCCAAAAGCGGCAAACGTGTGCCCCTTAATGTGCTGTCCCCTACGGCAATGGCTGACTATTTTGACATACTGCACCATCCCTACGAGGAGGACGGTGTGGACTTTTGGTGGATGGATTGGCAACAGGGCACGGATTATTGGTGGATACACAGCCCCAACAAAAACGGTGTGCTTCAGGACCCAAGGGAAAAGCTGGATCCCCTTTGGATGCTTAATCATTTACATATTCTGGATATATCCCGCGACGGCAAGCGTCCTATGTTTTTCTCCCGTTTTGCAGGTGCGGGCAGTCAGCGTTACCCTGTGGGCTTTTCGGGTGATACCCGTGTTACCTGGGACGCCTTGCGCTTTCAGCCCTATTTTACAGCAACGGCATCCAACATCGGCTACTGCTGGTGGAGCCACGATATCGGCGGACATATGCACGGCTACAGGGACGATAATTTGGCGGTAAGATGGATGCAGCTTGGGGTATTTTCCCCCATAAACCGCCTGCACAGCACAAGCAACCGTTTTCAGCTTAAGGAGGCTTGGGCGTATGGCAAAGAGGCGGAAGAAGCCATAGGTAAGTGGTTAAGACTGCGCCACAGTCTGTTCCCTTACATATATACAATGAACTACTTGTGTCATACACAGCTTATTCCTTTGGTTCAGCCTATGTACTACAGCCATCCCAAATGCGGTGACGCATACAGCGTGCCCGGTCAGTTTTGGTTTGGCTCGCAGCTTATGGTGTGTCCCATAACCGAGCCTGACGGTCAGCTTGATATGCAGGGCAGGGCGGAGGCGTGGCTTCCTGCAGGGGAGTGGTTCGATTTTGAAACGGGGCTTCATTACCACAGCAAAAAGGGTAGGAAGATAGAACTGTTCAGAGATATAAGCAGTTATCCCGTATTGGCAAGGGCGGGGGCAATAGTGCCTATGTACACCCACGTCAAGGGAGATAACGCCCTTATAAACCGTGAGGATGTGGAGCTTTTGGTGTTCCCCGGCGAGGATAACAGCTTTACCTTATACGAGGACGCCGGCGAATACGGAGATTATAAAAAGGGCGAATGCGTTACCACGAAGATAAGCCTCAACTTCGGAGAGAACGCAAAGCTTAGTATTTCTGCCGCAGAAGGCAAGCTTTCACTTATCCCCAAGCGCAGGAATTGGTGCATAAAACTGCGAGGATTTAACAAGGATATAAGCCTTGAGGTAAGCGTAGGCGGTGTTCCTTGCAGAGCGCAAACAAGCTACAGCCCTTCGGACAACACCCACAGCATAAAAGTTTCCGCCGATGTACGCTATCCCATACAGCTTGTTATAACGGGTGGGAAGCTTGTGCACGACAACGCTGACAGTGCAGAGCGCATCTTTGACCTTGTTGCTTCGGCGCAAATTCCCATTGAAGAAAAAGACCGTCTTTACAGTGTGGCTACAAACAGTACTTTAAGCCTGCACGATAAGATTTACAGGCTTGGTAACAGCTCGCCTGCTCATTATCATCTTGTTAAGGCGATAAAAGAACTGCTTACTTTAACCGAGGAAGAGTACGAATAACCGCACCACCCTTTTGCTCTCTTCGATTTTGGCGTAACTTTGTCGAAACAAAAAACAACCAACTTTTCCGTAAAAGAAAGGTTGGTTGTTTTTCTACGCATTGCGCGAAACGCAATCGTCAGTCGGTCATTTTGTAAGCAAGTCCATTGCGTAGGCGGCGGCATCCGATATATATTGGTCACGCCGTGTAACAATAACGGGTTGTCTTGTATAAACCGCATCCTTTATCTTTATAAAGCAAAGCCCGTCGCCTTTGTGCTCTTTTACAAACTGCCAAGGCAGAATGGTGGCGCCAACACCTGCCTTTGCCACCGTCCATGCGGTGGTAAGCCCCACCACCTCGGCGGCAATACGGGGCACGAAGCCTGCGGCGGCACAAAGCTTATCAAACAGTATGCGCATTTCCTGCCCTTCACCAAGTACAATAAAGGGTAACTCAAGGCAGTCTTTAAAATCTATTTCGTCTCTCGGCATTTCCTTTGACAATGCTTCGGGCACTGCCAAAACAAGTCTGTCCGGCTCCAAAAGCTTTACGTCCAAAACCGACTCGTCTACAGGCAGGTTAACTATTGCAAAGTCGTACCTGCCTTCCGCTACGCCCTTGCGCAACACATCGCTTCCTGCTTCCTTAAGACTTACGGTTATTTTGGGATACTTCTCCCTAATTCTTTTTATAACGTCGGATATCATATAAAAGCTTCTGAAGGGGGTAATGCCTATAACCAAATTGCCCGCCTCTCCGCTTTTATAATAATCCATTGATTTAATAAGCTGTTCTTCCTTGTAAAGAAGCTCCTTTGCTTCCCGTACAAAGTGCTTGCCTGCCGCAGTAAGCTTAAGCGGCAAGGAGCTTCTGTCAAAAAGTTTAACGCCAAGCTCCGCCTCCAAGCCAAGTATCTGCTTGCTTAACGCAGGCTGGGTTATATTAAGCTTTTTTGCTATTTGAGAGAAATTGCGTTCCTCTGCCAGCAGTACAGCGTATTGCAATTGACGTGTATTCAAGTCATACAGCCCCTTTCTATGGCTTTAGTTTACATCCTGATGCATAAAAAAGCAATATAAATTAAAAAATTTTTAATTTAGCTATTGACAAGGCCCCGACATACGGTTATAATAACTTATACTATATAGTTTATATAACTAATTAGTAATAACTACGTTGCGGAAAGGAAAATGAATTATGCCTTCTTCTCTTTTGTTTTTAGGCAGTCAGCTTACCTTGCCATCCTCCCTTGTGTATCTGGGTATAATGCTTATTGTTATTGTTACGTGGTTTGTAGCCTTTAAGCGTCCCGTGTACGAGGCGGTGCTTCTAAGCTTTTTGGTATTGCTTACCGTTACAGGCACTTGGGATAATGTGCTTGTGTATGTTGAGGATGCGCTTACTACCTCGCTTCTATACTCTATGGTTGCCTTTGTGGCAATGTCCATTATTTTAACAAAAACTAAAATTGTAGACGGCTGTATTGCTATGATTTTGTCGGTCATCGGCCGTGTTACGGGCGGCGCGGGTTATACCGCAGTTATCGCCAGCGCATTTATGGGCGCACTTTCCGGCTCCGGCCCCGGTAACGTTATGGCAACTGGCGCCATAACCATCCCTGCTATGAAGCGATCCGGCTTTCCTGCAGAGCTCGCCGCCAATATTGAAAGCAACTCCAGCTATATGGGTAATATGATACCCCCTTCCTCCAACATAATTGCGGCAATGGGTGTGTTTACAGGCTTGTATCCGGAGCTTGGGCTTACCACAGGCCAGTTTTGGACGGTGCTTTGGGGTATATCCCTTTGGTTTATCCTTCAAAGGCTTTTGATGGTTTGGAGCTTTTGTAAATATTATAAGGTAAAGCCCATGGCAAAAGAGGAGCTGCCCAACTTTAAAGAGGTTTTCAAGGCAGGCTGGCAAGGTTTGTTCCTTCCCGTTATTATACTTCTCCCCTTCGTGTTGGACTTTATGTTTAAAGAAACCTTCTTTACCGAACGTCTAGGTGCTGCAGGCGCAAAAAGCCTATCAAGCTGTATTCTGCTGTTTGTGGGCGGCATTGCATCTCTTTTCGCCTGCCTTTCCGTTAAGGATAAAAAGACAGTTACTCCCAACAAGCTGGCAAAGATGTTCGGCAACGGCGTAAAGACAATTGCACCCGCTATCGGCGTTTGCGTTTTCGGGTATATGATAGGCTCTTTGTTTGGCGAGCTTAATGTAGCTGCCGAGCTTGGTGATATTATAATGTCCTGGAACTTCGGTAAGCTTGGCGTTGTTATTGCGGTATGCCTTATAACCTGCTTTATGGGTATGGTTATCCCCGGTTCTTCCCTTGTTGTAATATTTGGTCCTATGTTTGTTACGACCTTGGTTAACGTGGGTTGCGACCCTATGCTTTCTGCGGCAATGCTTCCTTGTATTTGCGGCGTAATGTGCGGTATAACTCCGCCCCTCGGCTTGGGTATGTACGCAGGTATGACCTTGGCAGAGTCGGATTTCAGCAAAACCTTTAAAAATAATCTGTGGTGGGTTGCCGCCCAGTTTGTTTTGCAGGTAGTGGTGCTCATGGGTTGGTTGCCCATATTGGGTCTGTAAGGAGGTGCGGTAATGAAAGCTATTTGTAAAAAAATTTCCGCAGGCCTCAGATGGGTCTTCGGCTACGGAATAATGATATGCCTTTTCGCAGGCGGTCTTACCTTTTTCGGCTTTGTGGCGGCGCTTATTATAGGCGGTGACACTGCGGCAGAGATCTGTAACTTTATCCATAAGGTTCTGTTTCCCTATATTATAAAAGCCACCACAATATTGGTGCTTTTGGGTCTCGCAGTTATGTATCTCAACGGCGAGGTTGCGCTTGTTTCCGATAAGAACGAGAAAAGCAAAAAAATGGCAAAGGACAAGATTGGCATAGGCAAGCTGTTAATCTCCATGCTTGTTCCTATAGCGGGCGTTATAATGTGGCCCGTTAAGCATAAGGAGACCCCCAACGCCGCAAGATGCTACGGTTTGGTCGGTATAGTTGCGTGGGTTCTTGACATTTGTCTTTTGTTTATCCTTCGCTCTGTAATTTTATAAATAAAAAAGCTGTTGCGTTTTCGCAACAGCTTTTATGTTTGCACCTATTTGTCTTTATCCTTGCGTTCCCAATTTAAAACGTTTCTTACTCGGTAAGGTTGCAGGTTGCTTATCGTCATATACATTCTGCCGATGTATATGCCGGTAAATCCAAGCGCCAACAGAATAAACCCGCCCAAAAACAGCAAAACCGCCATAGTTGAAGCATAGCCTGCGGCCATAGAGGGGTTTAACAGTTTGAATATTATTACCCCTAACCCAAAGGAAAAACCTACGAAGGTTATAAACATACCTATAAGAGAGATGGCACGCAACGGCACTATGGAAAAGTTGGTAAAGCTTGTAATCCACAGCTTAAACAGCTTTTTTAAAGAATAATTAGACTTGCCCTCAAGTCTTGCACGGTGAGGCATTTCTATTTCAGTAACCCTGCCTGCAAGGGTATTAAGATATCCCATAAGAGAAGGGAAAGGGCTATGATACTCCTCGTAAGAATCAACGGCAAAGCGACTTATTGCCAAAAAGCTGCTGGCGTGTATTCCCTTTACTCTTGTGCCGTTCATCTCGGCGATTTTACTGTTTATCTTGCTTGTTACACGTTTAAACAGGCTGTGCTTCTTTTGTTTGAAATAAGCGTAAACAATATCATAGCCTTCCATAACCTTTTCCGCCAAGGGAATAATACCCTCTGCAGGGTGCTGTCCGTCGTCATCCATATATACAAGCACATCGCCCTTCACGTAAGGCAATGCCGCCATTTTTGCCGCAGCCTGCCCAAAGTTTCTTGACAAGTTTAAACCTACTATTTTAGGGTCTTCTTCACAAAGCTTTTGGATAACAGAAAAAGTATTGTCGAAGGGATAGTCGTTTACCAGTATTATCTGGTAATCGTAGCCTTCCTTTTTTGTAATCTCTTCTCTGATTTCGTTTACTACGCTGCCAATGGTTTTTTCAGATTTGTAGCAAGGTATAGCTACCGAAATAAGCATAGCCAACGCTCCTTTTTTATTAATAGTCCTATTTACATAAACTTATTGTTGCCAAAACTAAGCTTGTTTGTGTCAAACCTTGTTATAAGCATCGGCTCACCGTTTGTGTCGTAAGCCTGTATGGAGGTTTGCAAATGATTGATCTTTTCCTTCATTTGCTCTTCGTTATCCGCAACGATATATATTCTTACGTGGAACTGGGATATTGTTCTGCTGGCCTTGATGGTGTCGCCCACCTTATAGCGGTTTTCGATGTAAAGAACTCCGTCATAATTACGCGCTTCTTCTACACCCTCTATTCTTGCAACCGTACCGCCCTTGGAAAGCAAGGTAAGGGTACAACAGGGCTTATGAAACTCTGCCGTGTCGTTGGACTGGTCGCAGTCGCCCATTTTACCTGTTAAAGCAAACGCCATCATCATATGCAAGCTGTTTATGCCGTTTATGTGCTCTGTATAGCGGTACTGAGCAGTGCCGCCCAAACGGAAGCCCATTTCAAAAAACTTAAACTTGCCGTCCTTATAAAAGCCCTGCATACTGGTAATTCCGTTTCTAACCCCTAAGGCTAACAGCATTTTGCGCATATTTGCATCAACCTCTTTGATGTACTGGGGCAGATATTGGGATGGATAAGCGTATATCTCCGAAAGGGGAATAAAATTTTCAGTATCGCCGCGTACATATTTGTCCGCCATAGAGCTAAGGGTGGGATTACCGTCTACAAAGGTGTAATAAACGCAAATTTCAAAGCCGTCGTCAAACTCCTCAACCGTTACACCGCCTGTACGGCTGCAGCTTTTAGCGTAGGTGTACAGTTCTTCAAACTGCTCCTCGCTTTCGCATTTCATAACGCCGTTACTGCCGCAACAGTCAACGGGCTTAATAACAATCGGGTAAGTTAAACGCTTTGCAGAAGCGGCAAGGTCACTTTCGTCAACAGCATAGTCTTCCATTGTAGGAACTCCGTTTTCACGGCAGGTCTGCTTGAACACACGCTTGTTCATAGCGTTGTCCCACACCGTTCTGGACGAGTAGAAGGGCAACCCTAATTTTTCACACACATCTATCGTGCAGGATATAATATCCTCGTTACCGCCGACAAAAACACCGTCTATATTTTTTGTGCGCACGATTTCTTCAAGCTGTGCTCTGTCAAGTATATCTATGATATAAGCTTCGTCAGCTATTTCCGTAATCTCTTTACTGAAATATAGGCCGGCAACCACAATGGTTATGCCGTTCTTTTTTGCAAATGCCTCAATATCAGGGGCGTTGTTGGTACCGCCTAAAACAAGCAGACGCTTTCCCTTTAAATCCTTCATATTTTTGTACCTACCTTCATTACCGTTAGTTGTAGACATAATTGTAATACCGAACAGCCAAAGCATATCAACATAATTATATCACCGTTTAATTGCTTTGTCAACTGATTGCGTATTTAATGTTGTTAAAACTTGTCGATAGATGACAAAACAGTGTAATAGCGTAATTTATAACAGCACTTCTTTGTTGGTGCCGTAAAAAATGTCGTCACGGTTGCTTATAAGTTTAAAAAACTCCTCAAGCCTTGTTCGGTAATCGCTTTCAAAATCCAACTCGTAGGAGTGTCCCCAAATGTAAAAAAGTTGCGGCTTGTCGGCGGGTGTTTCCACAAAACGCCTGCCAAGCTCCATCATTTTGTCAAAATTCAGGTGAAAAACCGTAGGGTCAAAACGGTAAAGATTATCCTGCACGGCAAAGCTTTCGGTGCTTTTTATTGTGCGGCTGTACTTTACACCCGTGTTTTCCTTTATAATGTGCGCCACGCGCTCATCATTGTTAACGCCGCCGCAGGGGTACGCCATTCCCGTCACTTCGTAGCCTGCCAGCTCTGATAAATTTAGGCGGTCTTCCTCAACCTGCCTAATAATTTCTAAATCGTCAAGAGCTGTAAGGTTGGGGTGGGTCAAGGTGTGTACGGCAATCTCGTGTCCTTCGTAGATGTGTCTTACGTCTTCTTTGTGGATTTTGTAGTGGGATACGGGCTTCCCTTCCCTGTGAAGCACGCCGCGTCCGCCAAGAAGTCCCGAGTTAAGGTTAAACGTGCACTTAAGTCCGTACTTGTTAAGAAGGCTTATCAAGCCGATGTCTTGTGTTACCCCGTCATCGTAGCTGAAAGTTACAGCCTTTTTCTTGCTTTGCTCTTTAAATTGCATAAGATAACACCGCCTTGTTTTTATTATGTATATTATATCAGCTTTGCAAACATAAGTAAAGCGTTTATAAGCATTTGGCTACGACAAAAGAGACTGTCGCAAACATTCAAGTTTGCGACAACCAGACCGCTGACAAAGGCACAGACCACGAAAAAAGAAAAATATAATTACACACAAAGATGAAAAGTCAGGGACGCACCCCCTGACTTTTCTGCATTATATTGTATTTTTTTTCGTTCAAAACGAACCTCGGCTCACAGTACCTATGTACAGTTTTCGGGGTCCCCGTTGCGAACGAAGTGAACAATGGGGTGTTTTCTCGCCTCGGTTCGTCTTGCGGGGTCCCCGTTGCGAACAAAGTGAGCAATGGGGTGGTGTGAGCACTCTTTCTCAGCACTCTGCCAAGCTGATGACAAGTTTGTCATCAGCTTGACTGTCGCAAACTTGAATGTTTGCGACAGCCTCGGCCTTTACGGGGAAATAAAACGCTATTGCAGTTGTGTGATAATAAGATGTGCAGAAACCGAACGGGTGCCTCCGGCTAACGGCGTTATCGTTAACGCCGCTGCAGAACCTGCGGGATTCCTTACAGTCAATACAGAGTCGATAACTGCGGTTTCAACTATCGCCATTCCTACGATCTGCGAGCTTCCCGTTGCACGGCCGACCACCGTGTATTCCAAATTTTCTCCGTTCAGCGTGAGGATAAGCTGCCCTGCTTCGGTCACGCTTACCTGGAACAGCACCTGATATACGCCGATATCTGCCAGAGTAAAGGAATCGGGGCCCGACCTTGCAATACCGGAGCCGCTGTTAGGACCGTCCTGCGGAAAGCTTACGTCTGTACCGGGGGCAACGGTTGCGGAGTTGTCGGGCGGCATTAAAGCATAGAAATCTGCATAGTTTAATATTCCGCCGGCAGGACCTGCAGGGCCAACCTCACCCTGAGGGCCTTGCGGACCGACGGGGCCGACCTCGCCCTGCAGACCTTGCGGACCGATGGGGCCGACCTCGCCTTGAAGACCTTGCGGACCGATGGGGCCGACCTCTCCTTGAGGGCCTTGCGGACCGACGGGGCCAACCTCACCCTGAGGGCCTTGCGGACCGACGGGGCCAACCTCGCCCTGAGGACCTTGCGGACCGATGGGGCCGACCTCGCCCTGAGGACCTTGCGGACCGATGGGGCCGACCTCACCCTGAGGACCTTGCGGACCGATGGGGCCGACCTCACCCTGAGGACCTTGCGGACCGATGGGGCCGACCTCTCCTTGAGGCCCTTGCGGACCTGCTGGGCCGACCTCTCCCTGCGGACCGGGAAAACCACGAGGGCCTAAGGGCCCTTGGTCGCCTTTCGGTCCTTGAGGCCCTCTTGCGCCGATCGGTCCTTGGGGGCCGGGAGGGCCCGGGAAACATACACAAGGCTTTTTCTCCTCGTTGCAAAAGTCTTTCCGTTTATCACATTTGTTGTCTGAATTATAACAACAGTTTTTCTCATTAAAGGGATTGCATTTGTTCATAGCACTTCTCCTTTCTGAGTGGCTCACTTTATAATATGATTTTTGGGCATTTTATGACAGTAAACACATTTTTATATTTTTCAAGATTATGTATTGACGAAAAATAGGATGCGTGCTATAATAGGATGTGTCAAAAAAGGAGGGGATATAGTGGCACGAAGACGTGTAAACACGACGAGGCTTGAGATAATACAGGTCGCAATCGAGATGTTTATGAAAAAAGGCTATTCGGCAACCTCGATCAAGGCCGTTGCCGATGTTCTGGATATGAGTACCGGCCATTTGACCTTTTATTTCCCCACAAAGGAGCATTTGCTGGCAGAGCTTGTGGATATACTCTGCAACTTTCAGTGGGCAGAAGTACAGAAGCACGTGGAGGAAGGTGAAACCATGGTGATGGCGATTTGTTTGGAGCTTACCTCTATGGCGGCTATCTGCGAGGAAAATGACATAGTAAAGGATTTTTACCTTTCTGCCTATACCCATCCTATGACACTGGAGATCATCCGAAAAAACGATGCCGGGCGGGCGAAGCTGGCATTTGAGGAATACTGTCCCAATTGGGATGATACGCGTTTTGCCGAAGCGGAGACGCTGGTGTCGGGAATTGAGTATGCCACGATTATGACAACGGGAGATTCGGCACCCTTAGATATCCGCATCGCAGGGGCGCTGGATAACATTTTGACGCTGTATCAGGTACCGCAGGATATTCGCAGCAGGAAGATAGAGAAAGTCCTTGGTATGGACTATAAGACAATCGGCCGCTCGGTTTTGAAGGAATTCATAACGTTTATTAAAGAAACCACCGAGCAGGCCTTTGAGGAACTGATGGCCGAAAAAGAACGAAAACGGTGATAGGGCAAAGCTCAAAAGGGGAACGGCACCCGCATCTGTGTCGATGTCCCGAAAAAACGGTTATACTTCACACCTTTTTGTGAATTGCTATTTATATTTTTTAGAAAGGATATTGTATAATTAAATCTTCGGCTTGCGACGGTTTAATTATATCGGAAAAGTATGAAACGAATTTCAGTTTTTTCTCGAACGCTCAGTATGCTCATAATTATGAGCATGATTTTCAGTTTGTTGCCTTTGTCTGTTTTTTCCACAGACACCGAAGGCGCAGAAACAGCAAAAGACACACAGCGGGAAGTGTTGTATTCCGACGACACTTTGTCCGTTGACGCTGGTGGCGGTGTTTTTGCGGAGACGGACGGAAGTAAAACCATAACGCTGCGCAGAACAGAAGAGCTTGGCAGTGAAAAAACCTACGCCGTATTGCTGTATGACAGCAGTGCAAACTACGGCGCGGACTATAAGCTTTGGTACGGCGGCACCGTTGTAGAAAAGCGTGAGGGTGCCACAAGCATTTACGATGCTTTCCGTGACAACGGTCAGGAAATAAGCGGCTTGGGGTTTGACCTGCAGATGACCGCAACGAATATTGTTGAAGAGGAGAGCGGTAAGTCCGTTAATGCGGCTGATATGCTTTCACAACTTGACGAGATCGGTGCGCTTGCAGCTGAGTTTTCCCTAAGCTTTGCTGCGGGTCAGGAAACGGCAGAGCTTACTTTAGAGCTCCTGGACGACAGCGAAAGCGAATATGATGAAACGTTTCTTATTGCCGTGCTTGATGCAGACGGTTACGTTATAAAATCCGCACAGTTGGTATGCGGTATTGCCGATGACGAGCCTGCCCCCACCGTTGAAGTAAGCTTTGACTGTGACGAAGAGCTGGAGCTTAATGACGGAAGCGGTGAGGCGGAGCTTGTTTTCAAGCGCACGGGCAATCTTGCAACCTCTACCTTGGTTGCTTTGTACCGTAATGACGAGCCTATGGGCTGGGTGGATTTTGCCCCCTGGCAGGAAAAACAAACCGCTTGGGTAATAGAGGCAGGCGTTTATACCATGACGGATGCCGACGGCGTTTCTATTGACGGTGCGGTTGTGGTTGAGGATAACAGAATTGCTTCTCTGAACGTTCAGGTAGAGGGCGCCGACCCTGTTCTTGACGCAGTACCCGATTCTTATAACCCTCTGCCCGCTATAATCCAAGCGGCTGATTCAAGTTGGTTGCCTGACTGGGCTAAGGGCGGCAGCTACGAGAACGCATCGGAGATCGTGGTAATGGGCTCCGCAACAAACAACAATATTTATAAATACAACTACACACAGAAGCTTGGTAAGATAACCTTCTTTTCTGGCGATGCAAATTACCACGATTTGAACACATCCGGTACCGGCAGCGGGATTCAAATAGGCTCCGCGAACATCATAACCAAACAAGGATATGATATGACCGGTATCGAATCTGTCACCACTTACATAAAAACCTCGGGCGTTGATGCTATGGGTGCCGACATGATATTCACTTTATGCACTCCATACACAACTGTCACCAAGCGAGTTAAGGATGACTCTTACTACACATTCACCGTAAATACTAAGGATAAGGACCATTCCGTTAGTAAGTTTACTTTCCAAAACTACGATTATACCAATTTTTCCAGAGGCTGTCACGCTTATGTGCCCAACGGCTTAAAAATGAACAAGCGCACATATTGCTTCCAGGTAGACAACAGCGCTGCAACTCCGCTGCATTACACAGGCTCCACCGCTGTTAACGGCGTGCTTCCCACTATCGACGGCAACGACTCTCTGATCAACGTAACTATGGGCAATACCGACGAAAACAGAGTTAACCTTGTGTATAGCTATGAAAGCTATCCCGCTGTGCTTACCGGCTTCAAGCTGTATAACCCCGAAACCAACGTATACTCCGATGTAATAAGCCTCAGCACAGGTAATTCCGGCAGCTACAAGGGCGGTACACAAAGCGCCTCCAGCTTCCTTTTTACCAGGGAGTTTCTTAAGAAGTATGAGGACACCTACTGTTGGCTCGGCACGGTGGACGGCGTTAAACGCCATATGTTTACCATTATCCCCGTTTACGAAAAGATGCCTGTTAACTACACTATCGAAGATTCCGTAGGCGGCAAAATTAAGTTAGAAAACAGCTCGCTTTATCGCGGCGATATTGCCGTATTCAGCGATGACGGAACAAGCGATGCTACACTGTCAGGCGTTTGGTACACCGCACAAAGCGACCTGAGCGGAGTTACCAAAAGCGGTACCGTGGATGCTGATTCCGACGGCAAGGTTCGCATTATGATGAGTGCCGAATACAGCAAATATACCTTTGAGGGTGTGTATGACAGCCGTGCCGATCAGTTGTTGGTGTATATGGGCAATAATCAATCTCAATACGGCTCTTTGAATTTTGCCGAAGGCGTGGTTCTTGAAGGCGATAACTATGTTAAAGACGAGTATTATCCGTTAATGGCTACACCGAATGACGGATATATAGCAAAATGGATATCGGGCGGACGTGAATACTACGGAAACACCTTCTATTACAAGCTTGACGGGAACTCTACCCACAATATGATCGTGCTTGAATTTGTGGATTCTGCAGATTTGGTTACCGTAGATCTTACAGGTGTGCTTTCTATCTCCGACGTAGATCTGCGCACAAAATATGCATCTTCCCTTAGGATGGCATTTACTAAGTTCTTTATTACAAGCGACACTACCTATAATACCGTTACCGATGCAAAAGGCGAATTTTGTATAGAGAACTTTAAGGGCGTTCCGGGTAAAACCTACTCCATGATGGTTTCTTATGACGGAGCTATAGGTTATGCCACCTTTGTCTTTGATGAAAGCGGTATATGTAATATAACTATGCCTCAGTTCTCCACCGGCATGGCATTCCCCGACTCCGTTTCCGTTACACTTGACGGTACCTCCGGCACATCCAATATGATTCAGTTGAGGAATGAATCCAATATTACTGTTTCCGTAAGGGTCTATGCGCCGGCTGACAGCGTGGAGGTTAAGGAAGTTTACTTCCACTTTATGTCCAATCCTATTCTTAAAAGTGACGGTACCTACGGCAGCACCGAAAAGCTGGTTTTGGAGGCCTATGATGACAACACCGCTCCGGACGACGAAAACTATTCATATTGGTCGGTGACAGTTCCTGCTACAACCTTAACAGGCAACACCAATCTGTATATCTCCGTTGTTTCCGACGCAACTGTTTTTGTGGAAGGCGAAAACGGTATGACAACATCCGTTATGACGGTAAACAGCGGAAAGGTTAACGGCGGTTATGCGTTTATATCTCCCATCACCGATACGTCTATACCCGTTCACTACGATGTTCCCGCTACGCCGAGCATACAGGATGCAGGCAGTATAGATTTAAAGGACCTTGGAATTCCCTTGGTTGGCAATTTGGACATCAGCCTTTCCAGCTTAACAGGCGGTTTCTTTGTACAGCGCACAGACCCCAACACAGGCGACGTTATTCTTGTGTGCGGTCACAGCTTTACTACTACGTACGGCACAGGTAGTATAGGCTCAAAGTTTGACGCAGCCAAGAAGACTCACAACGCTATTATGAACAGTGCAGCAAACACCCCTCCTGCAGGTTCTTCCGATGTTAATGTAACTGCTGCAAACAACAAAAACGGTGCACCTTCTTCATGGACCTTTTCACCTGTCTTTATGTTGAAAATGGTGGTATCCCCCGATACAAACGGAGGCCCCGGATTCATTACAGCGTATGAAATGGCATTGGGCATTGATAGCTTTTATTTCCGCAATATACCGTTCAACGTATCAGGTGTCCCGTTGTATATAGCACTTTCGTTTACCTTGGAGGCGTATATGGGCTGGGCACTTTCCATCGATCCCGGTGCCGTCAACGATATGGGCGAATTGATAGAGCTGTTTGGAAAATTAGCAATAAGAGACGATACTGCGGAGGCTCAAACCGAAGACCAAATGTTTTTTGCGGCACCCGTGTTCAAGTTCGGCGCTAAGGGCGGCGCAGGCTATAACTCCTTCTTAAGCCTGTTTGTAGAACTTATAGTTTCCGCACCGTTTATTATTCAGGCTCATCCGGAATGGGATGCCGCAGTTAATCTTGGTTTCAACATTAACGCAGGTGCAGATCTTCTCGTGTTCACAGGTAAACTTCCTCTGGTTCAAGAGGGTGTATATTTGGGTAACGATGAACTGATCAACGACTTGAAGGCTATTACACCTCAGACCGTGGCAAGCGCCTCTCTCAAATCCACTGCCGCAAACGAAGCTACGTTGCCGGATATGAACGAGCTGTTCAACAGCATCACATTTTCTCCCACTCAGCGCATCGGCAACCTTCTTCGTGCATCGGCAGACGCCGGAACAGTGGCTTCCGACGCCTTTAAAAACACTCAAGTTCAGTTGGTAAAGCTGGAAGACGGCACCATTATGGCATTCTTCCTGCAGGATACTCGTGAGCAAGACACAATGAACTATCTCAGCGTTGCTTACGCCATTAGTAACGACGGCGGAAACACCTGGGGCGATATCCGATATATAGACGACCAAACTAACAACGATGCATCTTCACTCCAGTACGATATCAATATATTTGAGCTTAATGACCGTTTGCTTGTAACCTGGTCAGAGGCGGATTTGGATAAAATGATATCTGATATGAATTTGGATGTTGAAAACCTTACCGCTTCCCAAGTTGGCAAGCTGATGGCTGCCATGAACCTTAAGGGTGTGTTCTTAAACAAGGCTAACGGTACAGTAATCAGCGAGCCGTTCCTTATTGCACGTAATTCCACCGTAGCGTGCGGTGCTTTGGATGCCGTTCAAAACGGGGATATGGTTTACATCTACTATCAGCGTAACGCCGTTCCCGAAAACGATGAGATGACCTTGATGGAGCTTGTTTCCTTGGAGCGCACCATTGCCATGGCACGCGTTAACGTAAACTCTCCCGACGAGTGTATCTCCACTCCTGTTCGCGCTATGGGCGAGGAAGGTCAGCAGTATCGCATCACAGCTGTAGAACCCTTTGTTCACGACGGTGTTATGGGCGAAGTGCTTGTTCTTGACCGTGACGGTAAGATTGCAAGTTACAATGCCTCCGCTGATAGCTGGACCTCCAGCGTAGAGGATCGCCAGCTGTACTTGCGTACTTATGATTTTGACGCCGAAACAGGCGAGCCTATCCCTACCGCTTTAATGGCTATTACCTCCGCTTCCGTTTGTGCACAAAGTCCTCAGATCGTAAGCAACGACAAATACCTGCATCTGTTTTGGAATCAAAACGGAGAGGTGGTTTATATTACCGACTTTGTTGCCACCGACTCCGACATTACTGCCGTTCGGGATAACGCATACCTTGTACGTAATTCTGATGGCGACGTTACTGTTAACAGACCTGTTAACGGGTATTACGCCAACGACCTCGTATTTTCCGACAAGATGCACGCAGGTACTGTATTTACTGCTTCTATGGCAGATGACGGCAACGTGCTTTTGAGCTGGATAGCCGAAGAGCCCGACTCTCAAAACCTTATTCCCACCGACGAGATATACGGCGTTCTTCTTAATACTGTTTCCAACGCCGACGCCGTTAGACAAAGCGATATGACCGGTTACGAATTGAGCGAGGAGAACGAGCATATTTATCAGCTCAACGCTGTGGGCAACCCCGTAGCCTTGACTGATGAAAACGGCCTTATCGGCGCTTTGGACAGCCTTTGTCTGGAAAGCGGCAACAGAGACAAGTTCCTGTTGGCATTCACAAAGCTTAACAGCGAAATGCGTTCTACAACAACGGCCGTAGATATTATGGCTGTTCATAGCGAGAACGTTCCCGCACTTGAGATCGTTGATGTAAGCGCCCCGACTTATCCTATCCCTGGCAGCGATATGACGGTTTATGTAACTGTTGCCAACACAGGTATAGAAACCGCCGCCAATGTTGTTGTCAATGCTTCCAATATCGGCAGCGGCGCTACTGCAACATTGGACGAGCTGCTCCCCGGTTGCTCCGAAACCCTTGTGTTGACAGTAGCCGTGCCCGAAAGCTTCAACGAAACCGCCGACTTAAACATCGAGGCAGACTGCAGCAACGGCAATGAGCCCCAATACAGCTCTGTTGAGGTTAAATACGGCGCTCACTTTGTTCCCGTGGATGTTCCCGTAATGACAGCATCCTTCAACAGCACCGACTGTTTAACCGAGACAACTGTTAAAAACATAGGCAACGCTTCCGGTACACCCACAATCACCTTCATAAATACCATCTTCGGCAGCGATATGGAAGGAAAAGAATACACCTTTGCTTCCGATGTGAATATTATCCCCGGCGGCGAGACAACGGTTACATATCTCCTGGAAGACACCTTGATCAACGAGGAAAAAACAGCGTATATGACCGTGTCTTTGGGCGAAGAATATGACCAAAGCGTTCAATCGTTTATGCCTGCACTTGTAAACAACAGCATAAACGGCAACGCTGATGGCTCCGTCACCTCTACGGTTAGCGGCATAGTTGAGGCTGTCAACGCTTATGATAACGATACCGTTACCTCCAACGATAAAGCTGACATAGAAAAGCTTGTTGAGGATATGGACACCTTGCTTGGCTCCGATGATTTGTCCGAGGAAGACGAACAGCTTCTTAACGATGCTAAGGCGAAAGCAGAGGCTTTGCTTGACACCATTCGCAAGGCTGCGGAGGCTATCCAAACCGAAAACATAGAAAAGGTTAAGGATATCACCGCCGAGAATGCTGAGCCAAAACACAAGTCAGACTTGGAAAAAGCAAAATCGGACCTTGAGAAGGCGCTTGAGCTCTACGGCGGAAATTATACCGAGGAGGAAAAGAGGGCAATAGAAAGCGATACCCGGCGTATTAACGGTGCGCTTGAGGCGATCGATATGTCTTCCGAAAACGAAACTCCAAACACCGGCGATAACAGCAAAATATTCCTGTGGGTTGCCCTTCTGTTTGGCAGCGGCAGTGCGATTATTGCACTCAATTCCAAACGCAAAAAGATTAAATCAAGCACATAACATTTATGCTTTGTGCGCTTGAATAAAAATCTTATATAAAGAATAAATCTCCTTGTTTTTACAAATACTAACAGCACAAATGTAAAAACAAGGAGATTTTTAATATATGAGAGCGACAGGAATTGTTAGAAGGATCGACGACCTTGGCCGTGTGGTTATACCGAAAGAGATCAGGAGAACTATGCGTATACGCGAGGGTGACCCGCTGCTGACAACATTGACACTTTTCGACAGATTTTGCTGGGCGATACATAGTGTGGTAGAGAGATATAAAGAAAAAGCGAGGTGAATTTCACCTCGCTTTTGTAATCAATTATTTTTACAATAAACTTCTATTCCGCTCTTGTTTATTTCGTTTAACACATCAGAAAATGTGAATTCAAATTCTTCTTTGATGTGTTTGTTTTTAACACCGCGATAAGCCGTTTTTCCAAGTCGAACATATAACAAATCCACACTGACAACAACTATACGGTTTTCGTCGGTTTCATTAAAGTGAGAAATTTCCGAAACTAGCGTATATGTATATCCTTCTTTGGGTCTGGAAGTTAATTCTTCAAAATCGTTTGTGATATATAAATATTTTGGTTTGATATCAAGGTTGTATTGTTTGGCTTGAGCAACAAAAGGTTTTAGCCATTCTCTTGTTTCTGCTCTTATTTCTCGCTCCATTGGAACAATCTCGTCTGTTAAATGTGCCTTGATTTGTGATTGTTTTTTTGCTTTGCGTTTGTCAATCCATTTTTTAGCATCTTCAAACAGATAGCCAGTTATTGTCCCATCCCAATACTTTTCAAGTAGGTATTTTGTTCTAAAACTCTTGCGGATATGCCCATTCATATAAAACCTGCATTTGCCTATGTTGCTCCCCTTAATGCTAAAAACACTTGCATAGAAAAAATCAAAGATGTTCACTCGTGATGAGGTGCCAAGTTTTATGTCTTCGACCTCAATAGCGTGGATATCTTTCCATAGATATCTTTCGACAGGAAGAAAAATGTAGCATAAAGATACTCCCTCGTTGTCAAAAGCATAGCAATAGGGCGTAAAGATGGCGGGAAGTACTATAAGAAGCAATGCTACTATACCAAAGCCTAAACCCCAAGCGCTATCGTTCTCCCTAAAAAACTCTATTGAACCCCATGCAAAAAACAAACCCAAAATAACGCAAAAGTTAAAAAGCTTATTTAATGCAAATTGTTTTCTTTTGTTCATATAAACACCTCGTTAAATTTATTATAACACATTTACTTTTAAAAGTAAATTCGCACAGTATAAATCTCCACCATTTACAAATACTAACATCACGATTTTGAAATTAAAGGAGAATTTTAATATATGAGAGCGACAGGAATTGTTAGAAGAATCGACGACCTCGGTCGTGTGGTTATACCGAAAGAGATCAGGAGAACTATGCGTATACGCGAGGGTGAACCTTTGGAGATATTCACGGACAAGGATGGGGAAGTGATATTCAAGAAGTATTCGCCCATCGGCGAGGTGGGTACCTTCACCGGTCAGTTTGCGGAGGCGATAAACAAGGCCTGCGGCATCCCCGTGGCGATATGCGATAACGACACGGTAGTGGCGGTGGCAGGTGTGCCCAAGAAGGAGCTTTTGGAAAAGCCCATATCTCCCACCCTTTACGAAACCATGGGTAAGCGCCAAAGCTACAGCGCTTCCGCAGACGGCAGTTTTGCCTTAGAGGTGGCAGAAAACAGCTCCTCCCGTGTGTCCTTTATGTCTCCCATAGTGGCAGAGGGCAACGTTATAGGTGCGGTAATGTCTCTGCAAAGACCCGAAGGCGGCAAGCCCGACGAAGCGGAAAAGAAGCTTATTTCCACAGGCGCAATGTTTTTATCCAGTCAGTTGGAAGCGTAAAAAATCGGGGCGTATCGTGACGAAATAAAAAGATGGTAGACACAAAAGCGTCTACCATCTTTTTTACATCTGTTTAGTTAAGAACAAGTATTTCGTCAAACTGCATCAGGGCTTCGGTAGCGGGGAAGCTTATCTTAACGTATCTGCCGCTTACCTCTGAGCTGAACTGATAAACGAAGTGGTAGTTTTGCAAAGTTCCTGCCTCGTCCTCGGTGCCGCCGATAAGGGGAGCCCCTTCCATAGGCTGAGCGCTGAAGCTTGCGGTAAGTGCGTCGCCCCAGTTTTCGCTGTTTTCGCTTATGTAAAGCTTGGTGCCGAAGATATCAAAACCAAAGCCGCCGCCGTTACGCACGCCGCAGAATGCAACGCCTTCTATATCCCCGTAGCTTTCGCCAAGATCCAACACTATCTCAAGGTCCTTGCCGCCTCTGAGGAAGATAACACTTACGGTCGCCTGTGCACCGTTACTGTCGATTTTGCCTGTATCCATTGAGTGGTCGTCGGTGAGTTTTTTAAGCTCCATGTCGCCCCAAAGGTATGTGTTTGCGGGATAAAGGGCGTCTGTTGCGGCTTCGCCGTCAACGCTTACGGTATAGCTTGCGTCTTCTGCATAATTGGTTCTGTCGGCAGGAACAGGGGAGGGGAAGCCGTTTGAAAGCTCAAGGAAATCAAACACATAGAAGGTGCGGTCTTGCAAAAGCAAAAGCTTGCCGTCCTCAATGGTATACCACCCGTTAAGTATGCCGCTTATATTTATTCGGTTGTTATTAACGCCGATATCGCTTTCTATTAAAGCGTCGTAAAGGCAATATGCATTAAACCCTTTAACGGTAATGCTTTTAAGCGGGCTGTCGCTGTCAACGTTCGTCCAATTACCGTCAAGTCTGTCGTCATCGGTGAAGATCGGCTCGTCGTCCTTGATGAACATACAGCTTTCTTCGCCCACGGTCATAAACAGCTTGTCGTTGATTATGCAATAAGTGGTGTTTATATGAAGCTCGTCTATTACCAAGGTTTCCCCGTCTGTGCTCCAATCGGCTTCCGCAGAGTCTTCAGGGTAGACCGCCAACACCTTGCCGTCGGAGTCAAAGGTGAATTTGATAAAATCGCCGTTAGGAGCGCTATATAGCCAATCTCCCATAAGGTCGGTGCTTTCGTAGCCTTCCTTATCCTTGACGTAAACGCTGTTTTCGCCGTCTTCGTCGGTTAAAACAAGGGCGTCACCCATAAGGGTGAAAAGGGCTTGCTCGTTATAGATGGCGATATCGTCCTGTGCTTTCACAATGCTTATGCTGTCGCCGTCTATGCTCCATTCCACGTCGTAAACAATGTCGCCTATGGCAACGGTGCCTATGCCGTCCTCAAAGAAAACATAGTTTTTGAGCTCACCTGCGGCGTTCATACCTGTCCAAGAGCCGATGATTGCCTCAAGCGCATCTGTTTCTTCAGAGCTTTCCTCTTCCTCTGGTAAGCAACCGTCGCAACCGTAGTAGCCGTAATATTCTACGCACAGGGATGCGTACGTGTCAGAGGAGAAAGCGGCGTTTTCAAAGCTTTCCACAAGCAATGCGTCATACTTAAGTATCTGCGCCGCGTCAAGGCTGTTAACAATACCGTCGCCTGTTACGTCTGCCATCATAAGCTTTAAGGGAATAATATCGGTCTCTATAAGTGCGTCGTACTTAAGGATAAGTGCGGCATCCAAGCTGTTAACCGTACCGTCCGTATTTGCGTCACCGTAGGTAATGCTCTGAGTATTGGTGTAATCGCAGCTGTGACAGTGGGTGGTTGCCGTACCTGCTTTTGTGGCGGAGGCTTCGGTTTCCACATAGGGAATGCTAAGGTCGTGCGCCTTCTCAAACACAATAACAAGGTCTTCGCTTCTTTGTTCTGTATCGTCTACAGCCCAAAGCTTAATGCTGTGGGATGTGCCGCACACCAAGTCCTCAACGGAGATGGAATGTACTGCGTTGCCTTCCGTAAGGCTTATGTTTTCAATTATCTGTTCTTCGCCGTTGTTGATAATATAGTGCAGATCTGCCGTGCCAAGGTTGGGGTCGCTTATGTCAACATTGATAAAATCTTTAAAGGCGGCGTCCGTTCTTTCCACGGAAACAGAGGGCGCCGTGTTGGCGCCTACCTCGATAAGCACGTAAAAGTTTAGCGACTCCATAGGAGCTATGGTGCGGTCGGTCCAGCTCCAGCATATAGCGCTGTCGCCATCGCTGAAAACAGCGTCGTCGGGGCTGTCACCGAACATATTAACAAAATAGTCCTCGCTCCATTCGCCAATCCAAAGGCTGTCAAGCCCGCCTTCGGCACCGTCAACCGTAAAAATGCAATTACTGCCTGCAGAAACAAGCTTTGCGCCCTTGCCGGAGGGCAAAATTCTGAGTTCTGCATTGTCGTCGTTGTTAACCTGCACATCTGCGGTGGTAGCAAGGGAGAAGACAACTGCATTTTCCGTTGTGTTGCTTACGGTATAGCTTATCTTTACAAGGTTGCCCTCACCCACAAAGCTGTTGTCAAGCTTAAGGTTAAGGCCGCCTATATTCTGTACAGCCTCGCCTGCGCAGTTGTAGGACATTGCAGAGATAGCCGCCGCAAGGTCAAAGTCTTCGCCTGCAACCTCATCCAAACGGCCGCTCATTGCGCCGCCCTGTGCGTTAACGTTTAAAAACGTGTGGTAGCCGTAGCCGTCAAAGGTACTGCCTATAAGCTCCGGCCCGTCGCCCAAATCTACATATCCCTTTACGTCAAAGCCGTATTTTGCATCGTCCCCGAAATATTCGGAAAACGCGCGAGCCTTGTTTACAGGAGCTATTACTTTTAAAATGTCATTGTCGGCATCGCTTACGGCACTTGCGGAAACAGCGCAGCCAAGCATAAAAACAGCCAACAAAACTATAATTAACTTTTTCATTTTAAGCATTCCTCCAAATTGATATAGCGTATATTACCTTATATCATATTATCGCCGTTTTGTCAAGAAACGCTTGTCGCCCCGATATTACAAAAAGCGCCTTCGGCATCAGCAGGTGCCTTTGGGTAAAATCAACATAATAACGGAGCAAAGTAAGTGAAAATATTTTAAAAAAACATATAGACAAACGGGGTATTTTTTGGTACAATATTCCCGAATATAAGGAGAAAGTCGGCTTTTTCCCTAAAAATGTCGGCTTCGGATCTATAATAATGTATTTTTGGGAGGAGAATTGTTATGTTTGATGCTAACAACACCGTTGTGTTAACAGCGGAAGCACCCCTCGACGCCGAGAGCATTGAAGAAACCGGTACCGACGTAACTTCCACGGTTCAGGAAGAGGTGGAGATTACCGAGGCACTTGCCCTTTCCGGCCTTGGCTTTGGTATAGTTTTCGCGGTTCTTGTAGTGCTTATGGCGTTTATTACCGTAATGTCTGCGGTTATTCGCGGCGGCAAGAAGGAAGAAAAGCCCGCTAAGAAGGCAGAAGTGAAGAAAGAAGCACCTGCACCTGTTAAGGAAGCGGCACCCGTATCTGCACCTGTTAAGGGGGACGCAGATATGTACGTTAGCCTTAACGGCAAAAAGCACGCAGTTTCCGTTGAAGAAAAGCTGCCTCGCTTTACCGTTACTTTGAACGGCAAGACCCACGGTGTGGATGTAGAAAGCGTAGAGGAGGAATAAGAGTATGAATATAGGTGAAATTCTTAATAATCTTTGGACGACCTCCGGTTTTGCACAGGCAGACCCCAAGCAGCTTATAATGATGGCTATTGCCTGCGTACTTCTCTATATGGGCATAGTTAAAAAGTTCGAGCCCCTTCTTCTTGTTGGTATAGCATTCGGTATGCTTATCTCCAACATTCCCGGCAGCGGCTTGTATCACGCAGATTATTGGACTAATGCCGAAGGTGTTAACTACGGCGAAGTAGTTGGTCACGGCGGCCTTGTGGATATCCTTTACATAGGCGTTAAGACCGGTCTTTACCCCTCCCTTATCTTTATGGGCGTTGGCGCTATGACCGACTTCGGCCCTATGATAGCTAACGCAAAGAGTATGATACTGGGTGCGGCGGCACAGCTTGGCGTTTACCTTGCGTTCATGCTTGCTATTATCCTCGGTTTCAACGGTTATGAAGCGGCTTCCATCGGTATAATCGGCGGTGCAGACGGCCCTACCGCTATCTGGCTTACCAAAGAATTGGCACCTCACCTGCTTGCTCCCATAGCAGTTGCGGCTTATTCTTATATGGCACTTATCCCTCTTATTCAGCCTCCCATTATGCGTGCCCTTACCACTAAGGAAGAACGCATGATAAAAATGGATCAGCTTCGCACGGTTACAAAGACCGAAAAGATAGTTTTCCCCATCGCCGTTACCATTATTACCTGCTTGGTGCTCCCCTCTGTTGCATCCCTTTTGGGTTGCCTTATGCTTGGTAATTTGCTTAGAGAATGCGGCGTTACCGAACGTCTCTCCGACGTTGTTCAAAACGCACTTATGAATATTGTTACAATATTCCTCAGCATTTCCGTTGGTGCAACCGCTATCGGTGAAAACTTCTTGGCACTTGACACCATCAAGATAATCGCTCTCGGTCTTTTGGCGTTTTGCTTCTCCACCGCAGGCGGTCTTATCTTCGGCAAGATCATGTGTAAGCTTTCCGGCGGCAAGATCAATCCCCTTATCGGTTCCGCAGGCGTTTCCGCAGTTCCTATGGCGGCACGTGTTGCACAGATGGAAGGTGCAAAGGCTAACCCCTCAAACTTCTTGCTTATGCACGCAATGGGCCCCAATGTTTCCGGCGTTATCGGCTCTGCCGTTGCAGCAGGCTTCTTGATGGCGGTATTCGGATAAGAACACCTCGGATGTATTTTTTGCGGCAACTTGTCTGCTGAAAATATATAATTATTCATTTGTTAAAAATTAAAGGACGGGCAGTTTTACACCCGTCCTTTTTAAAAAACGCAGAAAGGAAACACATATTATGAAGAGAATAACAGCATTTTTCCTGGCTTTACTTATGCTTCTTTCCTTCGCCGCCTGCGGTGAAGAGGAAGGGGAAAGCAGTTCCGCCCCCGAAAGCTCTGCATCTCAAGAAAGTGCCGAAAGTACGGAAGGTTCAGAAAGCACGGAAAGCGCAGAAAGCAGTGAAGAACAGACTTTTGAGGAACAGTTTGACGAAGACGGCAGTTATATTCCTCTTAACTATGAGGATATGAAAATAATGAAGCTGACCCAATGGGATATGTGTGAAGGCATTGTGGACAGCAAGCACAGCGAAAAGCTTTTCCGCAGGAAGGCAAAGCAAACAATGGAAAACATTGCAGAGGGCGGTTTTAACACCGTGCTTTTGCAGATACGCCCCTTTGCGGACAGCTATTATAAGTCCGAGTATTATCCTCTCTCCTACTTTGTAACAGGTTCTTACGGCAAGCAGGAGGTTAAGTATGACGTGGTTTCTATCTTTATAGAGGAAGCTCATAAACTTGGTCTTTCCATTCACGCTTGGATAAACCCTATGCGCTGTATGACCCGTGCAGAGATAGAGTCTGTTACCGGCGACTGGGCTATAACCGAATGGTACAGCCATATGGGTGACGGCGGTGAGTACAGCGAGTATATGTTTGCCGGCACGGACGCAGGCGGTACGTCACGTCTTTACCTCAACCCTGCATACGAGGAGGTAAGACAGCTTATAATCAACGGTATAGATGAGATACTTACCAACTATAAGGTTGACGGCGTGTTTATGGACGACTATTTCTACCCCGAAGAGGTTAAGTCCAACACCACCATCGATGCAAACGCCTTTGCAAACCGCACCGATGACAGCGCCTTTGTTTTTGAGTTCAGATGCAACAACGTAAACACGCTTATCAGAGGTATCTACGCCAAGGTTAAGGAACACGGCGAGGATATAATCTACGGTATATCTCCCAACGGACACATCACTCACGCCTACGGTGCGGAGTGTGCGGATATTTACACTTGGTGCGCCAACGAGGGATACTGTGATATTATGTACCCTCAGTTCTATTACGGTATGCTTCACGGTCAGGTAAGTATAAGCGAGCTTATGAAGCAGTGGGACGCAGTTTTGGTTAACGAAAATATAAAGCTTGTCCCCATCCTTACCCTGCACAAGGCAGGCACTACCGATACTTGGGCGATAAACGACGACGCCAAGGAAGAGTGGAAGAACTATCACGATGTCCTTCTTATGAGTATGACTTATATGCTCCTCAGTCCCTACAGAGACATTGACGGCATCGGTTTCTTCTGCTATCAGTACTTCTACGGCAACGAGAGCAAAAAAGCCGCCGTTAAGGCAGAGCTGGAGAATTACGCACCTATCTGGGAGGAGTATGAAGAGCTTATAGGGCTTGATGTGGAAGAGCTTGCGGCGTATTATGAAAGCGTAGGGCTTGACCTTAAGGCGTTGGGTGACCAATGGGACGAAAGACTTGTTAATACCGGCAGATTTGAAGCAATGTTTAATATACCTGAAATAAAAGGAGAGTAATTATGGCAGATAAACATCACGTACAAATGGAAATCGCCGATTTCGGCACCATCAGTTTGGAGCTGGATGCAAAAGCGGCACCCATAACCGTAAAGAATTTTATATTCCTTGCAGATATGGGCTTCTATGACGGACTTACATTCCACCGCATCATCAAAAACTTTATGATACAGGGCGGCGACCCCGACCACAACGGTATGGGCGGCAGCGATAAGAACATAAAGGGCGAATTTGCCGCTAACGGCGTGGCTAATCCCATTTCCCACCTCCGCGGCGTTATCTCAATGGCACGCAGTCAAAGACCGGACAGCGCCAGCAGTCAGTTCTTTATCTGCCACAAGGACTCCACCTTCCTTGACGGTCAGTATGCGGCTTTCGGTAAGGTTACAGACGGTATGGACGTGGTTGATGCTATCGCAAATATGGTGCGCCCCATCGATGGCAACGGCACCGTGCTGTTTGACGACCAGCCCGTTATAACCAAGGTAACGGTTATCGATTAACAAACACCCCCATTGCTCACGTTCGTTCGCGACGGGGACCCCGAAAAAATAAAGCACCATTTCCGTGCGCTCGCGCCTGCGCGCCGATTAGCATCGGCACTTGCGGAAACTAAGGTATATTTTTTGCGGCACCTGTCCGCAAAAAATACGGAAAATATCCCCCCCATTGCTCACGTTCGTTCGCAACGGGGACCCCGAAAAAATAAAGCACCATTTCCGTGCGCTCGCGCCTGCGCGCCGATTAGCATCGGCACTTGCGGAAA
>SVRF01000029.1 GCA_015064945.1 Oscillospiraceae bacterium
GTGCCGATCATGAAATCCTATCCCTCAAAATACATACCTTGCGCTATCATCGGTCTTGCTCTCTCAGCGGTTCTCGTTCACGCCGTGATTGCCGAGATATTCCTCGGCGCACCTACCGCACTGTATATCTTTTATGCCGTGATCATGGCGGCGCTTGTGTTCGTGTTTACGCAGGTGGAGCCGTTCTTGATGTTCGCCCTTCGCCGTAGGATCACGGACGAGGAAACCGTTCCCACGGCAATGGAAGAGACGGTCACCGTTCCGGTTACAGAGACCGAAACGAAAACCGAGCCCGTACTTACTGCCGAAGCAGACACCTCGGACGATCCGCTGCTAAAGCTCAGCCCGAAGAAGCGCGAGGTTGCGAAGCTTATATGTCTTGGCTATACCAACAAGGATATTGCAACGACTCTCTTTCTTTCGGAGCATACCGTTAAGGATTATGTGAAGGATATTTATATTGCGCTTGATGTTCACAGCCGCATAGAGCTTGCCGCTTTGGTTAACAACTACCGACTGGCAATGAAGAAGTAATAAACCGTTCAGATATACCCGAAAGGAGCTGAACGTTTGATACTTGCTGACAGATTAAACCGGATTATTAACGAACAGCAAATCAGCAACGAGGATTTTGCGGCTATTGCAGAGTCCTATCAAATTCTGCTTGACGGCGGGATTATCACGGAATAAAACACATCTGTATGGCGCAGAAAATAAACGGCAGGTTTTGTTGTGACAACATCTCCTGCCGCTTTTTTATAAAAATTATTAACTGATTTTCAAGCCGATGACACCCTATCAAAGCTTCTTTTGCATACAATACCAACGGAAATACTCGTTTGTAAGATCTTCTATAATTTCAAAGCCCAGCTTTTTATAAAGCTTGGTTTCTGCTTCAAACTCTTCTTTCGTCACGAGTCTGTTGTCAAACGGATATATTTCGGCGTGAGTGTAGCCGGCCATTTTGCTCTTTTTAAGAGTTTCTGTTATAAGAAGTTCTTCAAGCCCGCAATTCTTATAGGTATTGGATACCATTATTTCCATAATCGACAAAACCTTTGCACCGTCGGGCTCGGTTTTCAATTCGCGCAATTCCGGGGGTAATCCTGCGTATTTATTCTTGTTTCCGCAATTGCAGTAAGCGTAAATTTCGCTATTATAATGAGCCACATATCCCGTCATTATACGGTTGCTTATAAGATGCTCTACCTGCTTGCGGTTGATATCCCAAAGCTCTGCAGATGCGTTATTCGGATATTTGGGTTCTTTCGCAAGTGTATTGTATGCTTCATCTACCTGTTCTTCGGTCAAATCCCAACCTGTTCCGAAATTGAAATAATTGCCATAGTTTATATGTTTTTCGCAAAAGGTAAAAAATTCACGCCACTCGGCATGAAACAACACCCGGCAGTTAAACACACCTTCGGCAACGATGCGTCGCTTCAGGGGAAGGGCAAGCGGGTTTTTAAGTACGTCTTCGCTTAAAAACAGTCCTAACTGATCAAAGGAAGGGTCGGCATAGATGCGGTCAAACAGCGGTGAGGTGTAGGATGACTTTTCGTTGCTTTTTGATGCTTCAAGAGCCAATTCATAAGCTCGTGTCAATTTTTCGGTAAAGCCGTCTGTATCGCCGTTTTGCAGACACATTTTCGCTTCGCTTATATACAAGCTGCAGATAAGATTAGCGTTAAGCAACCTATCTTCCTGCATCATTTTATCAATTATCGTACCTGCAACCTCAAGAGCTTCTTTTGTGTTGTATTCGATAAGAGAAAAACACAGCCCAAAGGCTTTTTGCTGTATATTGTTTTGCTTAAACCGTATTTCCTCTTCGCCGCCGATATAACGCGCGATTTGAGAGCGGTTTTTGGAGTTCATCGCCGTTTGTATTGCAAGTTCTCTGTCCCCACTCTCAAAATATGCTTCGGCAAGCATCTCTTTGGCCTCTTTAAAATCGGGGTACAATGCACACAGACGCTCAAAATCGGCTATTGCGCGGTTGAGGTATAGTTTGCGCCCGTTTTCCTTTTTTGCAAGAAACAATAGGGTGCACGCCCGACGGTAAAGAAAGGTTCGGTCATCGGGAAATTCCGCAAGTGCATCCTCACACACTATTAAAGTGATTTTGTCACCAAGCTTAAGGGATTTTTGAAAAGCTTCGTTCAGCTCGCCGTATCTGTCGCCGCCGAGGAGTTGGTCTACGCCGATGTTCAAAGCCTTGGACAAGGGGATCAAAAGATTTATGTCAGGCATATTCAAGCCTTTTTCCCATTTTGAAATAGCCTGGGATGAAACGTGCAATTCGTTGGCAAGTGCTTCTTGAGTGTATCCAAGCCTTACACGGTTGGCACGAATCGTTTCGCCGATATTGTTGGGATTGTTAGCCATACGACCTCTCCTTTCTTGTCAACAGTATAATACAAAAAGCCGCAAAACGCAAGCAACAAAACAGATACAATTTCACAACCGACGGTTGAGCGATATTAAATATTTTGCCGAGTTTGATACCGCAAGAAGCCTGCGGAAACGGCAAAGTCTTCTTGCAGTGTTTTAATGACCTAAGCAAACGAATAGTTTTCAAAGGGAGGGGACGGGGCCGCCCTGTCAAAACTTACAAAAAGGCGGGAACGCTTTTTGACAAAGCGACGAAAAACAGCGCGGTGAAGGCTTTTGCGCAAAAAAGTTTGGGAAAATCAAGAGCCGCAACGGTAAGCTGTTAACAACCACCTACGGCAACGGTTTTACAGCAAGCAATATTTAAGACAAACTTGACAAACTTGCTGAAGTAAAGTATAATAATATTACAGTTGTGCAATTCCTGTCACTGTCATAGGTTTGTCTATCGGCGGAGCGGGCTTTGGACTCGCTTTTGTAATTCCGTGAAAGGAGGTAAAAATGCGTTACAGTAATCTTCAAAAAACAGTGATATCCGGATTGGAATTTAATGAAATTCCACCCATGGGAGCAGACGAAAAGGAAGAAAGAATTAAGGCCACAGCGTCTTTGGATGAATTAACCGGTGAGCTTTTTAATATTGATTTTATACATGATTGCGTGGTAGAAAATATATGCATAAAAAACTATCGCGCAAACAGACTTCCGGAAGTGAGAATTAAGCTTTCCATAGGTCGTGCAGATATAAAATGCACAGGTACATTGGTTTACAAGGGTGTTTCCAAGCTTACAAATCTTTTCGACATTTGTGATAAAGGTCGCTTTGAGAACGACTGCCTTTATGACGAGTTGTATTTAACCGACGGAAACGGCTTTGCACACAATATTATTTTTGAGCCTAATTGTGAGGTTAATATTGAGTGCGAAAGTATAAAGTGGGTGCCGCAAAGAGGCGATATGCTTGAATGGAATATGAAGTACCGTTAAAATGCGGAGCTTTTAAACTCACGTTCGTTTGTATAACGAGGAGGCGATAGCTGATGAGTGCTAAACAAACCAAGAGAAAAAGCTTTGACCATTATCTTGCGATATACACCGAAGGTCTAAAGGCGATAATTAAACAAGAAACGGACGATGAGAACACTAATGTTCAAATAAAAGTGAACGAAGCGCTAAACAGAATGGTAATGTTTTATCCTGAGCAAACGAAAAGTTTGCTTGTGGAATTGATGAACAGCTCAGATATTCGTATAGCCATTATCGCCGCTGTGAATTTTGCTCGCACCTTTGATATGGATGCAGAAATGAAAAACAAAGCAAGAATAATCAAAAAAGCTTTTTGCAATAGTAAATATTGCACGCCTATAATGCAAGTAGGGTTGGCGGGATTTCCTGATATTCACAACAAGTACAGATAAAGACCAACTTACACACCGCTTAAATCAGCGGAATGCGGGGCGCTTGAAGTATGTAGGCAGCCAATTACACCCTTGACGGTAATAAGATAATAGCAGCGCGATGCGGCGATACCACGCTGTACCGCTTATATGACGGTATCGGTTCGGAATGGATATAAGGAGGGTAAGAAAATGAAAAGTAAAAGAGTAGTTTTGATCACACTTGTTTTAGCGATGGTTTTAGTGCTATTAAGCATTACGCTTTTATCGTGCAATTCACAAAAAAACGATTTGCAAGCCTCTTCTTCGGAGGTGAGTATTTCGGAAGAAACAGATGAGCTAAGCGTAGAAACCTTCAGCATAGCAACCTATCAGTGGGAAATAGAAAGATTTCCGTGGGAGGAAAGCGTTGGAGAGATCAATGATAAAGAACGTGCCATAAAAATTGCAAAAGCTTTATGGTTGTTAAAATATAATAAGGATATTGATATTAATAAAATCAAGGTTGCTTATGATGAGCAAGAGGATTGTTGGCATGTTTATAATACAACCCCGCCGAATGTACTTGGCGGTGTTGATCATGCTATCTTACGGAAAAACGGTGAAGTAGTTGCTGTTTGGGCAGAGGACTGATTGCCTTTTTGCCGCAAGTCCTGTTTGAGGGTACCCCAAGCTTGAAAACGGTTACGTGTACGCCGCCAAAGGATTTTGCGGCGATTGTATAGCCCTATCAAATCCTGCTTGGCGGCGGAATTATAACGGAACAAACCACATCAATTACAATGTAGGGCGGGGGTTCTACTCCCGCCGCCGCATTACAAAAAGAATAACGGCAAGAAATGTTTGCGAAAACATCTCTTGCCGTTTTGTTTGTTGTGTTATTAAAACGCTTTAGAACTCAAGCTTGCCTGCGATATAATCCTTAAGCTCGGCGATGGGGAGTCTTACCTGCTCCATAGTATCTCTGTCACGCACGGTAACACAGCCGTCTTCTTCGCTTTCGAAGTCGTAGGTGATGCAGAAGGGGGTGCCTATCTCGTCTTCTCTTCTGTAACGCTTGCCTATAGAGCCTGCATCGTCAAAATCAACGGTAAAGCTCTTGCAAAGCTCACCATATACTTCCATGGCCTTGTCGGAAAGCTTCTTGGAGAGAGGAAGAACTGCCGCCTTAAAGGGTGCAAGTGCGGGATGCAGGTGCATAACCGTTCTTACGTCGGGCTTTTCGGGGGTGCCTATGTCTTCTTCGTCATAAGCTTCTACAAGGAACGCAAGCATAATTCTGTCTGCGCCGAGGGAAGGCTCGATAACGTAAGGAATATACTTTTCGTTGGTTTCGGGGTCAAAGTATTCAAGGCTTTCGCCGCTGTGCTCGGAGTGCTGGGTAAGGTCATAGTCCGTTCTGTCAGCTATGCCCCAAAGCTCGCCCCAGCCGAAGGGGAACAGATACTCAAAGTCGGTGGTAGCCTTGGAGTAGAAGCAAAGCTCCTCGGGGTCGTGGTCACGAAGCTTAAGGTTTTCCTTAGCCATACCTAAGCTGTAAAGGAATTCTGCACAGTAGTTCTTCCAGAAAGCGAACCACTCAAGGTCGGTGCCGGGCTTGCAGAAGAATTCCATCTCCATCTGCTCGAACTCTCTTATACGGAAGATGAAGTTGCCGGGGGTGATTTCGTTACGGAAGGACTTACCTATCTGACAAACGCCGAAGGGAAGCTTCTTTCTGGTGGTGCGCTGGATGTTCTTGAAGTTAACGAATATACCCTGTGCGGTTTCGGGACGGAGATATATCTGCGCGGCGGTATCCTCGTTAACGCCCTGGAAGGTTTTGAACATAAGGTTGAACTTCTTGATGGGGGTAAAGTCTGCCTTGCCGCAGTCGGGACAAACGATGCCGTTTGCTGCGATAAACTCTGCCATATCCTCAAAGCTCATTGCGCCGGGGTTAACCTCTATGCCGTTCTGCGCCGCATAGTCTTCTATAAGCTTGTCTGCTCTGTGGCGGGTCTTACACTCACGGCAGTCCATAAGGGGGTCGGAAAAGCCGCCAACGTGACCGGAAGCAACCCAAACCTCGGGGTTCATAAGGATTGCGCTGTCAAGTCCTACGTTTTCGGGACGTTCTTGCACAAACTTCTTCCACCAAGCTTTTTTAATGTTGTTCTTCATTTCAACGCCGAGAGGGCCGTAGTCCCAAGCGTTGGCAAGACCGCCGTAGATCTCGCTGCCGCTGTATACAAAACCGCGGTTTTTACAAAAGGCAACGATTTTTTCCATGGTCTTTTCTTTGTTGTTCATCATAATGCTGTACCTCTTTATATAAACTTTTTTATTTATGAAATTCCGTGGTGATATCTCTGGAGAACAATCCGTCAAGGGTTTCCTTAGCGTCTTCGCCCAAATGGATTATCTTATGTACCGCCGTACAGATGGGAAGCTCTATGCCAAGCTGATCTTGAAGCACCATAAGCGCCACTACGGTATATGCGCCCTCTGCAAGTTTTTCAAATTTTACGCCCTTTACAAAATCCTCACCGTAGCGGCGGTTGTGGCTGAATTTAGAGAACACGGTTGCCTCGTAGTCGCCAAGGTGGCAAAGACCGTAGGCGCTCATTTCGTTACCGCCCATAGCTTTTATCAGCCTTGCTATCTCCCTTGTGCCTCTTGCCATAAGCGCACCCTTGAGAGAGGGAAGTCCAAGTCCGTCAAGAAGCCCTGCGGCAATGCCTATTACGTTTTTGGTAGCCGCACCTATCTCGTTACCGATAAGGTCCTCTCCGTAGTAAAAACGTATAAGGTCGCCGGTGAAGCTGTCAACAAGCATCTTTTTGTAATCGGCGTCGGCGCTGTCAATAACCATACAGTTGGGCTTGCCGTCCGCAAATTCCTGTGGGTGACCGGGGCCTACCCAAACCGCACAGCGGTTATCGGGCAGTACGTCCGCAACTACCTGTGTAAGGCGCTTTCCTGTCTCAAGTTCAAGACCCTTCATACAAAGGACTATGCCCTTGCCTGCCATTATCTTCTTGCCAAGTCCCTCAAGTATCTCACGCAGACGTTGGGAGGGAACGGAAAACACAACTATCTCCGCATCCTTTACCGACTCCTTAAGGTCAAAAACAAAGGGAACACGGTCGGGCATAGTAATAGTGCCGTTAAAGCGCTCTTTATCAAATATACGGGCGGCTTCGTCATTAGGCGCCGCACCTATGGTAACTTCATTGCCGATGCGGTCAAGATAATAGGCTATAAACGAGCCCCATCTGCCGCAACCTATAACGGTAATCTTCATTTTGCTTCGGTCCTTTCTGCCTTGTTTTGCAATTTGGAGGTACTGCGCTGTGCCATAACAAGCTTGTAGTACCTGCCGCCGTTGCGCATGAGCTCATCATGTGTGCCTTCCTCCTCCACCGTGCCCTTTTCAAGAACAATAAGCCGTGTGGCGTTGCGAAGGGTGGAAAGTCTGTGAGCTATGGCAAGGGTGGTGCGCTCCTTCGTGAGCGCCGCTATAGAGTCCTGTATCTGCTTTTCGGTTTCCGTATCAAGGGAAGCCGTCGCTTCGTCAAGTATAAGTATCTTGGGATTACGCAGTACTGCACGTGCTATCTGCACACGCTGTTTTTCGCCGCCGGAAAGGCTGGAGCCACGCTCGCTTACATAGGTGTCGTAGCCGTCGGGCTTGCCCATAATAAAGCTGTGGGCGCCGCCGCTTTTTGCGGCACGTATAAGCTTGTCGGGGTCGGCGTCCTCTGCACCGTAAAGGATGTTTTCGGCGATCGTGCCCTTGAACATAAAGCTTTCCTGCAGTACCACGCCTATCTGAGAGCGCAAGCAACGCTGGCTGTAGTTTTGGATGGGGATGCCGTCTATAAGCAATGTGCCCTCGTCCAGGTCGTAAAGGCGCATTACCAAATTTATAAGGGTGGATTTGCCCACGCCGCTTCTGCCCACTATGCCTATCATATCGCCTTTTTTTATCTCAAGGCTTACGTCTTTAAGCACGTAGTCCAAATTGTTGTATCCGAAAAATCCGCGCTCTATGCGTATGTCGCCGTGTATTTCCTTTTCCACGGGCTTTTCGCTTTCCTTTACCTCGGGCTCTTCGTCAATTATCTCAAAGACCTTTGCCATAGAGGTTGCAGAGCGTGTAAGCCTTCTGGGTACGTTGGAAAGCCAGCGCAAGGGCTGATATATCATTGCCGCATAGGATATAAGCTGTTGCACAGAGCCCATGGTAAGGGCGCCGCTGAGTACAAGGGAGCCGGATATCAAAAGCACCGCATACTCACCTACACGCATAAGGAAGTCCACTGTGGGGATAAGCAAGTTCCAAAACAGCTCGTTACGGAAGGCGATATCTCTTTCCTTTTTTATAGCTTTGTCAAAACGCTCAAGCTCTGCCTTTTCCGTACCGAAGACCTTAACCACACGTATGCCCGAGAAAACGTCGTGCAGTACCGTGTTGACTTCGCTGTTGGCGTGCCATTGCTGATGGTACAGCTTGTGGGTGTAACGGCGCGACATTCTGTGCACCACAAGTATAAAGGGTACGGGCAGTATTACAAACACCGCAAGCTTCCAATTTATTATAAAAAGTATGGTTATAATAGCCAGCATAAGGGTACCGTACTGAAAAATCTCCGGCACAAGGCTTATTAAAAACTCTTTAAGCACCTGCGTGTCCGAGGTCACCCTTGTAATAAGCTCGCCCGATGATCTGCGGCTTATATCGCCTACGGACATTGCAGGGATGCTGTCAAACACCAAACCGCGCAGGGTTACGGCAATTTTGTTGCCCACCTTTGCCACAAGTATGCGGCGTATAACGAGGAATATAACCTCGGACAGGGCAACGATGACCATAAGGGCTACAAGGCTGTAAAAGCCCCTGCTTATCTCACCAAAGGGCTTGCCCGACATTATGTAACCGTCCACCAGCTTCTTTTGCAGGGCGGGGGCAAGTACACCCAGACCGCTGCCTGCAAAGTACAGCACTACCGCCAACAAAAGGGGCAGAATATGGGGCTTTACGTATTTTAAAAGCCTTGCGTACATATTCTTTTTGTCGGTACACATCTCGCACTTACTGCTGCCCTGACGGTAAGGCTTGCCGCAATTGGGGCAACGGGTCTGCTTTTCAGGGGTGGAACGGTCAAATTTTCTGCCATCGTTTATGGCAGAGGCACGCTTAACAAAGCGGCGCAGATTTTCCGAATTGCTCATATCGCTGCGGCACAGCTCTGCCTTGTCTTCGCCCTCGCCGTATTCCACAGCCACACAGCCTACGTACTGTACGGTCTTGATGTCCTTAAGCGCGGAAACATCAAGCACACGTTCGCCTACCGCTTCGTCAAACAGATAAAGCTTGTCGTCGGTAAGCGCAAGAGCGCCGTATATAAACTCCTGCTCAAAGCTTAAATTATACTCGGAAATGGCAACGGGCTTTACTCCCTGCGGTACCATAGACTTAAGCTTGCGCCTGACCTCGGTACGGCGGGGAGAAATTAAACGACTGTTTTTCTTTGCCGAAAACATTTTTGCCATTCCTGTTTTTCTCCGTAAAAATTATAAATAAAGTTCTATCTTCTTGTAGCTCTTCCTGTCAAGAGCGGTAACGTCGGGTATGGTGTAGCGGTTGCCGCTTACGTCCATTATTACAAGATAGGTGTCGCTTATCCTTAATATACTGCCGAAGGTATCTTTAAGTACAAGCTCCAGCTCGCCTATATCCGTATCCACTTCCCAGCAGGAGTAGCCGAACTGCTCCTTAAGCTTGTGTATCTTCTTTATCTCGGGGCAAAAATACTTGCGGCGCAGAGCTTTATCAACGATTTCTCTGCCCTTGCCCTCAAAGTCCGAAAGGGCACGGATTATACCGTATTCTCTGCCGTCCTCGTCCTGTACGGAGATGTACTCCTCAGGCTTTTCAAAGGGGAACGCTTTGTGAAAAAGCACCCTGCCCAAGTCCTGCCAACGGGGTGTCCTGTCACCGCTTTCCGCATAGACCGAGCCGATAGCACCGCCACGCCCTCTGCCGCCCTTTGGCGGTTCGGGGTAATCTTTTTTATCCTCACCAAACTCTGCAAGGTCGTCCTTGTTTATGGGCGGCACAAAAGCACGCAAGGCGGCAAAGCCGTTCTTGGTGTTATAAAACTCCGCATTTTCAGGGGTAAAATATATAATGTCAACCAAATCGGTAAAAGATTTTGCCATAACAACGCTCCTTTTACTCAATACCCACGGTCTTAAGGGCTTCCGCCTGAAGCTTGTATAGGCGGTAGTAAACGCCCTGCGCTTTAAGCAGCTCCGTAGCTGTGCCTCTTTCCACAACCTCGCCTTTTTCCACTACTATAAGGCTGTCTGCCTCTCTAAGAGTAGAAAGCCTGTGGGCTATGATTATGGTGGTGCGCCCTTCGGTAACGGCGTTAAGCGCCGCCTGTATCTGCCTTTCCGTCTGGGTATCCATAGCAGCGGTCGCCTCGTCAAGTATAAGTATCTTAGGGTCGGTAAGCAGGGCACGGGCTATGGAAACCCTCTGCTTTTCGCCGCCGGACAAGTCCTTTTTGCCAAAGCCCACCATAGTCTGGTAGCCGTCGGGATATTTGATAATAAAATCGTGGGCAGATGCCGCCTTCGCCGCCGCAATAACCTCTTCTTCCGTGGCATTTGGCCTGGCGTAGCGGATATTATCCATAATAGTGCCCCTGAACAAATAGGTCTCCTGCGACACTATTGCAATATTCCCTCGCAGTGCTTCAAAGGAAAGCTCCTTAAGGTCAACGCCGTCTATCTTTATGGTGCCTGCGTTGGGGTCGTAAAGCCTTGTAAGCAGGTTGGCCAAGGTGGATTTACCTGCCCCTGTATGACCTACGATGCCAAGTGTGGTGCCGTGGGGCACCTTAAAGCTTACGTTTTTTATAACCTCTCTTCCTTCCTCGTAAGAGAAGGAAACGTTCTCAAACTCCACATCGCCCTTTAATTCTTCAAGGCAGACAGCGCCGTCCTTTTCCGCCACATCGGGGGATGCATCCTTTATTTCAAACAGTCTTTGCAGGGCATTAAGGCAGTCCGTCCACCAGTTTGCCACGTCGGCAAAGAAGTTTATAGGTGCGTAAACCATACTCATATAAGCAACAAAGGCCATAAGGTCGCCGTAGCTCATACTGCCGTTGCTTTCAATAACCTGCCTGCCGCCTATTGCCCACACAACAAAGGAGCCTGTCTGCAAAAGGAAACCAAGAAAAGGGAATGTCTTTGCAGAGGTAACGCTTATGCCCATTTCCGCATCGGCGGCGTCCGCATTCCTGCGTGCAAAACGGCTCTTCTCCAGATCCTCACGGGCGAAGGTCTTAACCACGCGCATACCCGAAAGCACGTCCGATACAAGGGAGCTCATAGAGCGCTGTTTGGAGAAACGCTTTGCGTGCAGTTTCGAAAACATCTTAAACAGTGACCTGTACAGGATAAAGAACACAGGCACCGTAACAAAGGTATACAGTGTAAGTACGGGGTTGGTTACAAGCATTATTACAATAACGCCTACAAGCTGCAGCCCGTTGGTAATTATGTAGGGGAAGCCGTCACAGAAAAACCAATAGATGGTATTTGCATCGCTGTTTATCTGGGTCATAAGTCCGCCCGTCTGACGTGAGGAGAAAAAGCTTAGCGACAGTCTTGTAACCGCTTCGTATATAGTCTTTTTAAGGTCATAGTTAACACGGGTGGACACCCTTGCAGCGATGATGGCGTAAAGCATATTGAAAAGCATTGACAAAAGCCGCACGCCAAAGATAAGCCCTACCACCAAAAGCAGCTTTCCGTAGTATTTGCCGCCTTCGGTAAGCACCTCGTTGTAGAACATCTTGGAGGATATCTGGGGCACCAAAAGTCCTACGCCCGTAACCAAGCCGATGGAAAGTATAACCAAAAGCATATAGCTTTTGTAGCGCATAAAGAAATATGCAAGATTTTTAACAAGCCGCTTTTTATCTACACAAAATTGGCATACCTTGCGTTTGTGGTCGGGGTATTGCCTGCCGCACTTGGGACAGAAGGGAAGCTCACCCACGGTTTCCTCCAGCTTCTTTTCGTCCACCGTGCCTTCCTTTGCCAGCTCTGTCAGCGCATCCCTGAGAATGCGCACGTCGTGCTTACAAAGCCCCGTATAGTTAAACAGCGCCAAAGGCTCACCGTCCTGCTTGCAGGTAAGTATACCGCCGCTTAGCTGTTCTTCCATCTTAAAGCCCGAAAGCTCTTTAACAGGGTAGCTTGCAAAAAAGCTCTCTTTAAAAACGGCAACAGCCCCGTCACGTCTGTCTGCACTTCGGGATACTTCAACACATCCCTCTGCAATAATAAGGCTGTCGGGGCAAAGCATTACCCACACGTCTTTTTTAACAAGGTCTTTTCCCAAGTCTGCACGCATAAGAAGAATACCCTTGTCGTAAAGACCGGTGCGTGTTCGCAAATATTCAGTTACTGCCGCAGGGGTCTTTTGCAAATGTATCATAAACGTGCCCATACCTTTCTAATTTGATATTATATTACAAGAAGAAGTAAAAATCAAGACGTTAAGGTCTGTTTTTTTCCAAAACATAGCAGGTTTTGGGCAGGGTGACGTCGCTTTGTATTGACTTGCCGACTATTTACTGATATACTTATTCTATAAAACAAACAACGGAGGTATTACAATGGCAAAAAGCATCAAGGATATCCTTGACCTTATAAAGGAAAAAGGCATAAAAATGGTGGATTTTAAGATGGTGGACATTAACGGTCAATACCGCCACGTTACCATCCCTGCCGAAAACTTTTCTGAGGACACAATGAAAAGCGGCATCGGCTTCGACGCCTCGAACTACGGCTATGCGGTGGTTGAAAAAAGCGATATGGTGTTTATCCCCGACCCCGACACTGCGCTGGTTGACCCTTTTTGCGATATCCCCACTCTGTCCATGACGGGCAATGCTATGATAATCGGCACAGCGGAGAACAAGCCCCTTGCTCAATATCCCCGCAATATCGTCCTTGCCGCAGAGCAATATATGAAGGACTGCGGAGTGGCAGATACCATGCTTATACTTCCCGAGTTTGAGTTTTATCTGTTTGACAATGTTGGCTGGGAGGTACAGCCCAACAGCATAGGTGTGTCGCTGGATGCAAGGCAGTCCTATTGGAACAGCGCTACCGAAGGTATGGGCTGTGTTGTGCCTAAGCAAAAGGCGTATCATATAGCCAAGCCCTTTGACGCATCCTACGAGTGCCGCAGTGAAATGTGCTTGCACATGAAGGATGCAGGTATAGAGATAAATTATCATCACCCCGAGGTTGCCGCATCCGGTCAGTTTGAGATAGAGCCTCAGCTTGGTCAGATGTCCAAGATGGCGGACGCCACTATGATGATCAAATATATTATCCATAATACCGCCCTTAAATACGGTAAGACCGCAACCTTTATGCCCAAGCCCATATACGGTGAAGCAGGCAGCGGTATGCACGTGCACATGTTGCTTTTGAAGGACGGAAAGCCCGTATTTTCCGATGATAACGGCTACGCAAGACTCAGTGAAACGGCGCACTACTTTATGGGCGGCTTGCTTAAGCATATCAATTCTCTCTGCGCACTTACCAACCCCAGCACCAACTCCTTTAAGCGCCTTGTTCCCGGCTTCGAGGCTCCCGTAACCGTGGGCTACGCTACCTCTAACAGAAGCGCTGTTATCCGTATACCTGCCTATGCAAAGAGCCCCGAAAAGCGCAGGTTTGAGCTTCGCAACCCCGACGCTACCTGTAACCCCTATTTCTGCTATGCGGCAATCCTTATGTCAGGCCTTGACGGCATAAAGAACAAAATAGACCCCCACGCAAACGGTTGGGGACCCTATGACGTTAACCTTTACCACTTAAGCGATGAGGAAAAGGCAAAGCTTAAGCACCTGCCCACCTCTCTTGAGGCGGCGATTGACGCACTTGAGGCGGATAACGAGTACCTTACCGCAGGCGGTGTGTTCCCCAAGGAGCTTATCGAAAGCTTTATACGCAACAAGCGTGAGGAGTGCCGTCAGCTTGCGGCTATACCTCATCCTGCTGAATTTGACAGGTATTACAACCTTTAAATTTGCAAAAACACGGCTTTTTGGCAAAAACTTATTGCAAAAGACAAAATGCTGTGTTATATTATAGGTTGAAAGAATATTCGGAGGATGTTAAATTATGTTTAATATAGCCATACTCGGCATGGGCGTTGTGGGCGGCGGCGTGTACGAGGTTATAAAGAATAATGCTTCCGCTATATCCCACAAGCTCGGCGGCAACGGTGAGCCGCTTATAAACGTGGCACACGTGCTGGACCTGCGCTCCTTTGAAGGTCATGATCTTGAAAAGGTTGTTACCAAGGACTTTGATAAGATAGTTAACGACCCTACCGTTTCCGTAGTGGTTGAAACTATGGGCGGTGCGCAACCTGCTTTTGATTTCTCTCTTAAAGCGCTGGAAAGCGGCAAAAGCGTGGTTACTTCCAATAAAGAGGTTGTCGCCAAGTACGGCGATGTGCTTCTTGAGGCGGCAAAGAAAAACAACGTTTGCTATTTGTACGAGGCAAGCGTTGGCGGCGGTATACCCGTTATTGCTCCCCTTATAAACTGCCTTACCGCCAATAAGGTTACCAAGATTGCAGGTATTCTTAACGGCACGACTAACTATATACTTACGAAAATGCTTTATGAAGGCGCCGCTTTTGAAGACGTTCTTAAGGACGCACAGGCTAAGGGCTATGCGGAGAAGGACCCCACCGCAGATGTTGAAGGCTTTGACGCACTCCGTAAGATATGTATCCTTGCAGGCATCGCATTCGGCAAGCACATTCCTACCGAAGCCGCCGCACTCCGCCGTGGTATTACAGGTATTGACAGTGCGGATATAGCCGCCGCCGCCAAAGCAGGTTATGCTGTTAAGCTGCTGGGCGTGGCAGAACAGGTAGGGGATAAGGCAAGCATTATGGTTGCACCTCACCTTGTAAAGCAGGGCACGCAGATAGCCTCTACCGTTGATGTGTTCAACGCAGTTTCCGTTACCGGTAATATGGTGGACGAGCTGGTGTTCTACGGCCGCGGTGCAGGTAGCTTGCCTACAGCAAGCGCTGTTGTTTCCGATATTATTCAGGCGATCCGTTGTCCCGTTGCGGAAACGCCCAGAAAATGCTGTGAGGAAGGCTTTGTACTTCCCCTTGAGGAAACCCCTGTTAAGCTTTACGTGCGCACTGCTTCTGCCGTTAGCGCAGAGCTTGGCACGGTTATAGACCTTGAAAACGGCGAAAAAGCGGTTATTACCGAAAAAGCCCCCTATGGCGAGCTGAAGAAGAAGCTTGCAGGTATCGAAATAAAGGCAGAGCATTTCGTGCTTTAATTTAAAACTTAATATCAAATTGAAACGCCACCTGCAAACGCAGGTGGCGTTTATTGTCGGGGGTCCCAAGAAGCCTTACGATTTCTTGGGGCGATTGTGCTGTTGATTAATATACGGAAGTGTTGAACGTATCGATTCTGCCCTTTGCAAAGTTAAGAACCAGGTTGTAGTCACCGGGGGTGATGGTATCCTGAGCAGGTTGTGCAACGTTAGCGGCTATACGCTTGATGCCTGTGAGGGAAATTCTGCCCTTAGCGCAGTTAAGGACTTGGATGTAGTCGGAAGCGTTTACACTGCCATCGCCGTTGATATCGCCAAGCACTACTATTGTACGACTTTCGGTGTCGCCGTTTACGGTGGAGGTAATGATATATTCCGTACCTGCAAGAGCATCGCCGCTTACCGATTTGCCGTTGGCTTTGCTTATACTTATCTCTTCGTTGGCAAACAAAGCGGCTATATCGCTGACGGTCATACCGCCTGCCTTAAAGTAGATGTATTCATTTTCCGTGCTTACGATTACGTTTGCGTTTTCGGTGGTAAGTACAAAGTGGTCGGTGTATTCCTTAATCTTATAGCAGGCAATATAGGTGGCATTTGCGCTTATGCCGTCAAAGCTTTCGGCTATGATACCGTCTTCTCTTGCCCAGCCCACAAAGGAGTAGCCGCCTATCACGGGCGCTTCGGGCGGGGTAACCGTGCCGCCGTGCTGTACCGTTTGATGAGAGAGTACCGTACCGTTCATGTGCTTAAAGATAACGGTGTAGGTAACAACCGCCTTGTCGTAGGTTGCAGTAACTATTGTATCTGCGGTAATGTTGCTAAAGTCGCTTATTATGTTGCCGTCTGCGTCTGCCCAACCGATAAAGCTGCAGCCTTCGATTGCAGGTGCATCGGGAACTATAGCGGCAAAGCCCGTCATAACCGTCTGACTGCTTATCACGTTGCCGCCGTTATCCATAAACATAACGGTATTGTTGTTAAGTGCGATTATGGCGGTAACAGTAAGTTCCTCTGTTATAATACCTTCGGTATTGTCCCAACCTATAAGTCTGTAGCCCTCGTCAGGTGTTACTTCGGGGAAGCTGATAGCCAAAAGGTCTGTGCCGTAGGCAACCTCTGTTTCCGCAAAGGAGAGAGTTGCGTTGTCGGCAGTGAATATTACCTTTATCATAATTTGCTCATAGGCGGCGGTAAAGGTCATATCTGCGGTGATATTTGTAAAGTCGCTTACGATATCGCCTTCTGCGTTTGCCCAACCGAGTATGATAAAGCCTTCACGGTAGGGAACTTCAGGTGCGTCGGCGTTGCCGCCGTGGCTAACCGTCTGCGTGTAAATCTCTTCACCGTCAAAGCCCGTAAAGCTTACGGTGTAGCTGTTAAGCTCTACAACGGCGTAAAGGGCTGTTTCTTCAGTCACGGTGCCTTCTGCGGCTTTCCATTCTACAAAATGGTAGCCCTTGTTTGCGGTAACTTCGGGGAAGCTGATATCCGCAAGGTCTGTGCCGTAGGCAACCTCTGTTTCTGTAAATGAGAGGGTGGCGTTATCGGCAGTGAATGTAACCTTTATCATGATCTGCTCATAGCTTGCGGTAAAGGTCATATCGGCGGTGATATTTGTAAAATCGGTAACGATATTGCCTTCTGCGTTTGCCCAACCGAGTATGATAAAGCCTTCACGGTAGGGAACTTCAGGTGCGTCGGCGTTGCCGCCGTGGCTAACCGTCTGCGTATAAATTTCTTCGCCGTCAAAGCCTGCAAAGCTTACGGTGTAGCTGTTAAGCTCCACGATCGCTATGATAATATTGTCTTCTTTAACCGTGCCGGTTATAATATCCCAACCCTTAAAGCCATAGCCTTCGTCGGGCGTTACTTCGGGATAGGTGATGTCCGCCAAAGCTGTGCCGTAAGCCACCTCCAGCTCTGCAAAGGAGAGGGTAGCGTTTTCTGCCACGAAGCTTAATTTAAGCATAATTTGCTCGTAGGTGGCGGTAAGGGTCATATCGGCGGTGATGTTTGTGAAATCTTCCACCTTGTTGCCGTCCTCATCGTACCAGCCTATAAAGATAAAGCCTTCAATTTCGGGTGCGGCGGCTTCGGTTACGGTACCTCCTTCTTCCACTACCTGACGGTCTATTTCCTCGCCGTCTTTGCCCTTGAATATAACGGTGTATCCCAGGTCTTCCTCAATAACCACGCTGTGCTTTGCGCCCAAAACGCCGTAGTTTGCAAAGCCTACGGCATCAACTACCATAGCGTAGGTCTTGCTGCTGTCGTCATTTATAACCTTAACCACGGTCTCACCGGCACCTATAGCTTCAAAATTTAAGGTAAAGCCAAGGATACCGTCTTCTTTTGCGTAGTATGTGCTGTTTGTAAGCAGGTCGTCCGCATCGCAGGCAAGGCTCAGTATGTAAGGACTTGCCGTCGTATCGGAGGGACTTAAATTGATATAATCCGTACCCCAAGAGTCAGGAACGATGGGTGTAACGGAAACGAGCTTAAGAAGCTCTTTGTCGTAGCTTATGGGCAGGTCCAGGGCTACTGCACCGTTGGGAATATCTATGTTATTAACATATACATTAAGGGCAAAGGTGTCGCCCAAAGTAACAGCGCTGTCTCCTTCAATCTGGGCGGTTGCGCCAAGCTGATAAGGACCTGCGTATTCGTCTTCGGATGCTATGTTGTTGCCGTATGCCTCGATTTCGTCGTACTGACAGCAATAAGCGTCGGTTAAAAGACTTACGGTGAGTTGAGTAACCTTTTTAAGGTCTACGGATATTACAATATCAAAATACTGTTCGCTGCCGTCCCCGCTGTAGGCAGGAGCACCGTCGATGGAGCGCTTTTCAAGCTGTGCGGCGGTGAAAGAATAAGCTCCGTTAACGGTAACCGAACCGAACTGTCTGTTTTGAGCAATACGGGTGCTTTTGAATATAATTGTGTCAATGTTGGTGGGCTGGGTAAAGTTAAAGGTGTAGGTAATGGTTTTCGACGTACCTTGCCATTCGATGGAGGCGTCACCCTTTACGTCACCGTTCCATTCGCTTATACCGTCACCGCGGAAGAAGCCGTCGGTGGCAATAACACCGTCGTCTGCCATTTCCGCATCGGTACTTATTGTGTATGTCTTTTTTAAGAGCAAATTATTTCTTGTTGTGGGTGCGTCACCGCTGTCCTCGGAACTGTCAACGCTTTCTTCTGAGGAGTCAATGCTTTCTTCGGAAGAGGGGGCGCTGCTGCTTTCCTCAGAGGAGTCAAAGCTTTCTTCGGAGGAGGGGGCGTCACTGCTTTCCTCGGAGGAGACGGAAGAAGACTCTTCGGGGATAAGGCTGCCGTATGCTTCTATTTCGTCATACTGGCAGCAATATTTCTCCATAACGAAGTAAACGGTGAGCTCTCTCACTTCGTTTAGCTCTACGGGTATGGTAACGTCAAAATATTGGTCGGCGTTGACAACGGTCCCGTCCTCGCTTGTATACAAGGGTGCACCTGCTATGGCCGTTTTTTCCAATTCGGCCGTGGTAAAAGATGTGCCGCCGTTTACGGTTACCGTACCAAACTGTCTGTTGGAGGCAAGACGCATACTTTTGAATACAACCTTGTTTATGTTTGCGGTGCCGTTAAAGCTAAAGGTGTAGCTTATCCATTTGCCTGTACCCATCCATTCGATAGAAACATCGCTTTTAGTGTCGCCGTTCCACTGATTGGTGCCGTCACCGCGGTACAGACCGTCAGTTGCCTTAACGCCGTCATCCGGCACGTTGTAAATATTAGAGCTTACGGTATATGACATACCTCTAAGCAAGTTTACATCTTCGTTTTCTTCAAGCGGTGTAATTGCTTCATCTGCAAAGGAAACAAAGGAACAAAGCCCCAAGCAAATGGATACCGTAAGCAATATGGCTAAAAATCTTTTCATACCGACTCTCCTTGTAAGCATTTTGCGCTTTTAGGCATAATACCTAAAAACACACACTATTGTTTGAATTATACGACAAATTTGCATAAAAGTCAAGGCGCAAGCTTAGTTTTGGCAAAACGCACAAACAAAAGCAGCGTTTTGGTGCAATATATCCAAAACGCTGCTTTTTGTCGGGGTACTCAAGAAGTCGTCAGACTTCTTGGGGTGATTTTCTTGGTGTAATTATCAGTTACCTCTGTTTGCAATAAGCTTTCTTAAAACAACGCAGTCCGTAGTGGAAACCACGCCGTCGTCGGTCATATCGCTTGCGGCGAAGAAATAACCGTCAAGTATGCACTTGTTGCTTACGTGCTTAATTATTTGCAGATAGTCTGCGGTGGAGCTCATACCGTCACCGTTGATGTCGCCGCTTACAACAAGGGTAAGTGAAAAGCTTTCGCCGTTTATAACGGTGGTTATAACCGAGCCGGTGGAAGCTCTTGCCGTGTCGGCAACGGGGTTGCCGTAAGGGTCGCTTATGCTCATTTCGATGTCCGTAAACAAAGCCTTTATGTCAGCACCGAGCATAACGCCGTTCTTAAACATAAGGTAAGACTTTTCGCTGTCGATACGGATATAGGTAGTGTCTGCTTCTTCCGTAAAGGTGAAGGGGTCTGCACTTGATACAACGGCCTTGTAACTTGCGGTATACACAGCGTTAGCCTTTACGTTTGCAAAGGAGCTTACAAGGTTTCCGTTCTTGTCCTTCCAACCTTCAAACTCAAAGCCTTCAACTGCAGGTGCCGTAGGTGCGGTAGCTGTGCCGCCGTACTTAACGCTTTGGCTGGCAATAACGCCGCCGTTCATATCCTTAAAACTTACGGTGTACTTTGCATAGCCGTAAATTTCTATTTCCGATGCTGTTATACGGGTCTGTGTGCCGGTGGTGAACTTAACTATTACATAACTGCCTGTTGCACTGCCGCTTACGCTGTAGCGTCTTATAAAGCCCGTGTCGCTTGTGGTAGCTTCGCCCAGATATGTGGCAGAGGACAAGCTTTCACTGTTGCCCACATAAACCTGTACCTTTGCGGGATGGCCGCAGTTGTCGTTGTCATCTCTGTCGTTCATATAGATGTCTACAAGATTTATCTCTGTCTCTGCGTTCAGCTTGAAGAACACGCAAAGCTCGCCTGCGCTAAGGTCTGCCTTGTAAAATTCTACGTTTTGACCCAAGGAAAGTGCCGCGTTTTCGGTAGGGATAACGCCGTCGTTAAGCTTGCCGCTGTGGTAGCTTTCCCATTCCGTACCCGGAGCTTCGCAGTAGTTACCGCTGGTGCCGTTATCCGTACCCTCGCCCTTGTACTGAGCGTTGGGAGCGTAGTTTACCATACCGTTTTCGTTAACCTGTACTGCCCCAAGCTTGTAGTTGACGGTAACTATGGTTTCTTCCCCCGTAAGCAGGGTCTTGCCGTCAACGGCGGGGCTTATCTTAAGCTTAAAGGTCTTGTTCGCCGTATTGGTAACGGTAAAGCTTGAGCTGTAGTTAAGCTGTTTATCCCAAACGTAGTTTGCATATTCCACGTCTTTTATGTAGCTTTGCAGGTTCGTGACCTCTTTCCAGCCCGTGCCGTCGGTATCCACATACAGCTTGTCGATACCAAGACCGTGGGTAAGGCTGAGGCTGTAGTCAAACACGCCGCTTGTATCATCCTCGGAAGGGATGGTTACGTTCAGATTAAGACTGCTGCCGTTCAGCTCATAGGAAGAGCCGTTTATTGTAAGGCTGCCCTCGTAGCTTGTCTTTTTGTTCTGATATTTAAGGGACCCCTTAGCCATGGCAAGAGCTATATCGTCAAAATATGTATCGAAAAGAGTATTATCCTTTTCGGTGTCTATAAAGCCAAGTTCCACAAGTATGGTAGGTACTGAATCGCTGGCGTTGTTGGTTACGACAAGGTTGTCTCTGGGCTTAAGCCCTCTGTTGGTGAAAAGGTTAAGGGCAACAAATTCGTCAAGCACTGCCTGTGCATAGCCTTTGTCTAAGCTGTCGTCCGTTTCGTAAAGCACCTCTATACCGTTAGCGGAGGAGTTATAGGAGTTGCGGTGGATGCAGATGAACAAGTCGAAGTCACCTGCGTTAACCTTTGCCGCCCTGCTCATAAGACCGTCGTCTACGTCCTCTATTCTTGTAAACGCAACGGTGTAACCTATGCTTTCAAGTATCTCGCCAAGACGAAGGGACATATTAAGGGTGTCGTCCTTTTCCTGTCTGCTGCCGTAGCAGGCACCGGGCTGAGAACCGCCGTGACCGGGGTCGATGATTATATCTGCAGAAGTAACACGGTTGCCGCGCAGGTCAAGGGGCTTTTCCACATAGAAGAAGTTGTAGCCTGCAGATTTTACCGAGTCTTTATAATTAACACCGTCACCCTTGGCAACAACCGTTGCCGTGGAATAAGAGGAACTGCCTTCGTAATCTACGATCGGATCCATATCAATGGTGTAGGAAGTGCCTTTGATGTTGGAGCCCACACGGGTACCGTCCACATAAACATCGTATGCGGTGGCGCCGGAAACGGCATTCCAAGAGATGGTGGGAGCTTCAAAAGTCTCCATTTTTGTCTGATTGCTCTTTATGCCTGTGGGTGCAGACAGCTGTACGGCAGAGCTGCTTCCGCTGTAGCCCATAATTTCCACTTCGGACGCAGTTATACGCCACTGTGTACCTGCAGTGAACTTAATGAGAACATAGCTACCCGATGCACTGCCGCTTACGCTGTATTTTCTTACGTAACCGGTGTCTGCGGTGGTAGCCTCCCCGATATAGGTGGCAGAGCTGTAGCTTTCGCTGTTGCCCACGTAGACCTGTATTTTGGTGGGGTAGCCGCAGTTTTCGTTATTGTCTCTGTTGTTCACATATATGTTAACAGCCTCTACGGATACGCTGTTGTCAAACTTAAAGAAAACGCCGACTTCGCCTGCGGCGTAGCTGCTGTTGTAAAATTCTACGTTCTGACCTTTGGTGGTTTCAGAGTCGGCGGTGGGTATAACGCCGTCGTTAAGCTTACCTGCGTGATAAACCTCCCAATCGCCGTTGTCGCAGTAATTGCCGCTGGTGCCGTTATCCTCACCTTCGCCTCTGTACTGGGCTAAGGGGGCTATGTTGGTTGCCGCCGCCGATGCGACAGTGCCAAAGTCAAAGACAAAAAGTCCTGAGCAAAGCGTTATTGCAAGAAATAATGCAAAAAATCTTTTCATAAGCAGTTCTCCTTTAATATGAAACGTGCAATGTTAACTACTTAATTATATTGCATTTTTTTCGCGTTGTCAATATAAAAAAGCAACGAAGTAAATAAGCTTCGTTGCTTTATATCATCATAAACCCTTCAAGTACCGCCAAAAAACCAAAGTTAAAGGCAGAAAACATTTTTATGTAATAGCCCGCCTTGCCGGGGTTATGCTTTGTGTATTCCCTAAAGGTTATAAGGCTGGCAAGGGAGGCAATAAGTGTGCCGACACCGCCTATGTTAACTCCCACAAGCAGATCCGCATAGTTATCCGTAAAGTTGGAAAGCAGTATGGCAGAGGGTACGTTGCTTATGAATTGACAGGAGAGGGTGCTGACCACAAGGGTGTTTTTGCCAAGCAGAAAGGAGAAAAGCTCTTTAGTGGCATCAATGCGTGCCATATTACCCGAGAAGATAAAGAAGAAAACAAAGGTAAGCAGCAGGGGATAGTCCACCATTTTAAGGGCTTTTCTGTCGGCAAACAGCAGAACCGCAGGTATAAGCGCCAAACCCACTACATAGGGTATCCCTCTGAAAACAATAGCAATGGATAAAGCGAACAGCGTTATATAAAGCGCTGTGCGTGCAGGGGGCAGGTGCACCTCGTCCTCTTCTACCGCTAAAGGCTCTGCCTTAACAAAAAGAACACAGCACAGGGTAATAAGCGCAACAGAAACAATAAAGGGCGGGGCCATTATTGCCATAAACTCCCCCGTAGGGATGTTAAAAGCCGTGTATAGATACAAATTTTGCGGATTTCCGAAGGGGGTAAGCATACCGCCAAGGTTTGCGGCAATATTCTGCATAATAAAGGTAAACGCCATATACTTTTCCATTCCCGTGGTGGAAAGCACAAAGTAACCGAGGGGCAAAAAAGTAAGAAGCGCCATATCGTTGGCTATAAGCATAGAGCCGATAAAGGTTATATAAACCAGGGCAAGCACACAAAGCTTCGCGTTTTTAAATACCTCAACTGCCTTTTTGGCAAGTATGTAAAAAAAGCTTATATTTTTAAGGGCGCAAACTACTGCCAATACGCAAAACAGGCAGGAGAGGGTCTTAAGGTCGAAATAATCAAGATACTCCTTATCGGGCGGCACAAAAAAGCAGGTTATCACCGCCGCGGAAAAAGCTATACAAGCCACAGCGTTCTTTTTTATAAAAGCGACTATGCTGTTTGTCACAGGGCAACTCCTCCTTGTTATACAAAATTCGTACACGGGCTATTCTACTACCCCGAAGCGCCCCTTGTCAATATAAAAAAAGCCTAAATAAACAGCGTTTTTGTTTGTGCCCTTTGTCTGTTTTTGCACACTGTTTTTTGTTAAAAACGCCGAAAAATCTCTGTGCAAAACAGGGTTTGTTGACATTTGCGGCAAAAGCTCTTATAATATATGTATATTTATCGGTCGAGAGGAGAATTGTTGTGAAGAAAATGATAAATATAAAAAAATTCCTTATGGTTGTACTTGCGGCGTTGATGTGCCTTAGCGTTGCACCGTACACGGCTTTGGAGGAAGATATGAACATAAAGGCTAACGCAAGCGCAGTAAGCTACTCCTTACAGGCGTATACAGGTCCGTATTCCTCCGTTGACGGTACTTACGGCGGCGTTGACGACCTGGGCAGGTATCTTACCGCCGATTATCAGACAACAACTCCTCGTGCAGGCAGATACGTTGGTATCTTCTACTTTTTGTGGCAGGGCGAGCACGGCACGGCAGGCCCCTATGACAACACAAAAATAGTTGCAAACAACCCCAACGCCATAAAGTCTGAGGCTAACTGGACAGCATCCGGCGGCGGTGCTCAGCAGGCACACCACTTCTGGGGCGAGCCTTTGTTTGGCTACTACAAGTCCAACGATACTTGGGTAATGCGTAAGCACGTGCAAATGCTTACCGACGCAGGCGTTGACTTTATATGTTTTGACGCAACAAACGGTTATCCCTATACTGCTCGTGTTAAGGAACTTATTGCCGTTTGGTACGAGTACTTGCTTTTAGGTTATAACGTACCTAAGATTGTGTTCTATACCAACACAGTCAGCGGTCAAACGATGAATACCATATACAACGATATCTATAATAACGCCACACTCAAGGCCAAGTACCCCCGTCTTGACGAGCTTTGGTTTAAGTGGGACGGCAAGCCCCTTATCATAGGCGACAGCTCTGATTCTGTACTCAGCGCTGAGGCAAAGAACTACTTCCGTATAAAGGCCAACCAGTGGCCCAACGAAGCCCGCAAGGCAGACGGCTTCCCTTGGATGGAGTTTTCCCGCGTGCTTACCAGCTCCTCTGTTTACGGTCTTAACGGCAGGAAAGAGGTTATGAACGTTTCCATAGCACAGCACAACGCCACCATCCGCTTCAGCGCTACCGCTTGGTACGGCGGCAACGACCGCAGCAGAAGCTGGCACAACGGCGCAAACGATAAGACAGCCGATGCATATATGTACGGCCACAACTTTGCCGAACAGTGGGATTACGCCATAAATCAAGACCCCGAGATGATATTTGTAACCGGTTGGAACGAATGGGTTGCACAGCGTCAGCCCGTTGCTTCCGGTCAGCCCATAGTTTTCGTTGACTGTGCGGATTACAATACCAGCCGAGACGCAGAGCCTATGCGCGGCTATTTCGGCGATAACTATTATATTCAGCTTATTGACTATATCAGAAAATATAAGGGTACTATCTCCCGTGTTTACGTGGGGAACGACACCACTATTGATATGGCAGGCAGCTTCACTCAATGGGACGCTTCCGCTATTACTGCACGTTATACGGATTATAAGAACGACACCGTTGACAGAAACACCAAGGGCTTCGGTGACATAAGCTACGTTAATACCACGGGCAGAAACGATATAGTAAAAGCCGCCGCCGCCAAGGACGCAAACAATTTCTATTTCTATGTGGAAACCGCAAACAACCTTACTTCTTATACGGATAAGAATTGGATGACCCTTTTCTTAAGCGTGGGCGTAAACGATAACCCTAACTGGTACGGTTATAACTATGCAGTTAATATTGACAGTCCCGTAAGCTCTACAAAGGCTTATTTGTATCAGTCACAAGGAGGATGGGACTGGGCAAGGGTCGGCTCTGTCAAGATGAAGATAGAGGGCAACAAGATGATGGTTGCCGTACCCCGTTCTTCCCTAGGCGCAACGGGCAATTTGTTCCACATAGAGTTCAAGTGGGCGGATAATTATGCGGATAACGATATCTGGTCCTTCTATACCGACGGCGATACCGCACCTTACGGCAGACTTAACTATGTGTTCTCCAACAGCAAGAAGGTTGCAAGCAGTGGCAGTGACACAGGCAGCCCCATTGCCAAGGATATAAAAATCGTTCAAAACGGTACAACCTCCTATACCATAAGCTGTACCGTAGATGACGATAAGGGCATAGCTAACGTTTATTTCCCCACCTGGACAGATACAGGCTGGCAGGACGACATTAAGTGGGTTGCCGCCACATTAAGCGGCAGAACCGCAAAGGCAACGATCAACGCTTCCGATTTCGGCAACGCGAAGGATAAGTATATCACTCACGTTTACGTATACGATAAGGCGGGTAACTCCACCTTCGCAGGTGAACGTTCCGTATATATGGAGTCTACAAAGCCCGTTATCAGTGACGTTAAGTTCAGCGATATTTCTTCCAAAGGCTATACAGTAACCTGTACCGTAACAGATGACTCCTTAAGTCATGTAAGGTTCCCCACCTGGACTGTGGCAAACGGTCAAGACGATATCAAGTGGCTGGATGGCACAATAAACGGCTCTACCGTTACCTGCCGTGTAAACACCTCTGATTTCGGCAATGCGGTAGGGGAGTACGCCACCCACATTTACGCCTATGATACAAGCGGCAACGAGGCGGGCAAAGACCCCGGAACCGTTAATGTAAAGGATTATGACGAGTTTGCATTGACCACCTCGGCTGCAAGTAAATATACCCTTGATACGGTAGAGGGCTATGTTTACAAGCTCCCTGCGGGCACAAAGCTTTCCACCCTTAAGACTTATTTCCAGTGCGGTATCAAAGTTTATGACGGCAGCGGCAAAGCCTTGACAGATACGGCAGTCATCGCTACTAACTTCACCTTGGAGGGTGTGGAAACCGTGGACGGCACACCCACGGTAAAGATCGTTGTAGAAGGCGACGTTACTATGGACGGCAGTGTTACCGTGGCAGACTACGCTTCGGTACGCAGTCATCTGGGCAGCCGCAACGTGCTTACAGGTGCTTATATCAAAGCGGCAGACTTTGACGGCAGTAACCACCTTAATACCGTGGACCTGCTGACACTCAGAAAGCTTTTGGCAAAATGATATTCTTTAAGCTAAAATAATTGCGCAGTAAATGAAAAAACCGATTTGAGGCAGCTACCTCAAATCGGTTTTTTGTTGGGGTGATTGTTGGGTATGCGGTACAAAATAGATGTGCTTACAGTATAATTTTAAATTCTCACTTTCACGAAAAGAATGCTTTATTAAAAAACGACAAGTCAAAACCTATCGTTCTTTTTATAGACTGAAAAAATATTATCGGCAGTTTTGTGTATGAGGACGAGCTCTTACATAACTATTAGTTTTTAGTGATATTCCGCCTTCGTCGTAGTGATATATTTTGCTGTGCAAAAAGTGATATTGAAACCTACGGTTTCAGTGATATTATATTTTCCACTAAAACTGCCCGAGGGGCAATATCATTCGGCTTTAGCCGAAAATCACTGCAAAGCAATATCACTCGCCGAAGGCGAATATAACAGAAAAAAGCACTTGCTTTTGCAAGTGCTTTTTTCTGTGTAAGGACTACAAAAAAGATATTTCGGGGAGTTTTCGTATGGACTTGAACTCATGTGGATTGTGTATGCTCAGTTAACGTTTCGATTTTTTCTCTATAAACACTGTAAAGATAAATGAAATAATTAGGGAAAACAAAATGTATAACAGGTATGGCAGTTCAAACAGTTTAATTGTAAAATTATCAAAACCATTAAATATACAGTCGATGGTGATTGCAAAAATATTGCATATAACAAATCCAATGAAAATTATTATGAACACAGCAATAAATAAAAGAATCGCTTGGAAAATAATACTTCGATTTTGCTTTTTCTTTTTCATTTTACCTCTACTTTCCGTTGCGTTACTTTTTTAGCTTGATATACCAATTATAGCATAAAATCTACTACTTTTCAACTGTATGTAATTAAAATGCTTTTTGACCGACGGGAGAAAAGCTACATCAGCACCTTTTCACTATTCACTATTACTTATTACCTGATCGACAAGTTTCGAAAGAGAAGAGTGAAAAGTGAAAAAGTAAAAACGACAACCTTCTGTCGAAGATTGTCGTTTTTGGCAGCGGGTGAAGGATTCGAACCCTCACAAACAGAGTCAGAGTCTGTCGTGCTACCTTTACACAAACCCGCTATTTAATGGGCGCCGTCGGGTATTTCCCTCTGCGCAAGATGTATTCTAACACAGTTTTGCGCCCTTGTCAATAGTTTTTTGCTCTTTTTATTTAAGTTTTTAAGCGGCGGAAAGCAGTTCTCTGAGATACAGCAGGTCGGCTGTACTGAACGTTCCGTCGCCGCTAAGGTCTGCTGCCGCTTTGAAGTGAGCGGATAGGGTAGCCGCACCGCAAAGATGGGCACGTACAGCCAAATAATCCGCCGTGTTCACGTTGGCATCTCCGTTGACGTCGCCCATATAAACCGTGAAAAAGCTTACGCCTTTGTAGCTTATTTTACAGCCGCTTCCCACGTATCCGTAGCTTTGCTTTAAGGCAAGCTCTTTTCCCAAGCGTTGGGAAAGCTCTATCGCTCCAAAGCTTCGGTTTAGATATATAAGTCCGCCCTTTATTTCCAGTGCGTCCTTCAGTGACGAAGGCAGTATATATACATCGCTTGCGGATACAGTATACTCCAGCTCTATATAGTTCAGGTCAAACAAAGCGCCATCCGTAACGGTGGGTGCTATTTTCACCGTGCCCGTCACGTCGGGATTTACCGCAAAGCTCAGATATACCAGCACCCCGTCACCGATATAGTTGCTTTCACCGTCGGTAAAGCTGAACCGAATCTTGCCTTTTCCCGTTTCGCTTACCGTACACAGCTCCGCATCAAGCTTTTCGCCCTTTTCATAGGACAGATAGCGCATCTTCTCGCTGTCGTATTCAATTTCCAAGGCGGCGGCTGTAATTACCGTATTGCCGTCTATCCGTACCGCCACCGTAAGCCTGTCGCCGCCAACGCCCAAAGCGGGCGCAACGGATACCGCCACTGCCGCCGCACTTATGGGGGCACAAAGCAAAACAAGCGCCGATATTATGGCTATAAGCTTTTTCATTGTATGTTCTCCCGTAGAAAATCGCATATACGCTGTGCGGTCTCTTCATTAATACCTTTAACTGCGGCAATTTGTGTTGCGGTGGCTTTTTTCAGCTCGGCAAGTCCGCCGAAGGCTCTAAGAAGCTCCTCCGCTTTGGCACTGCCCACACCTTTTATTTGGGTAAGTATACTCTTTTTCGCCACGTTGCGGCGGCGTTTGTCCATACGGGACAATGCAAAACGGTGTACCTCTTCCTGAAGCTTGTATATAAATACAAATATATCCTGCCGTTTGTTCAGCGAAAGCTCGTTTTCTCCGTCGGTAAGGGTGCGTGTCTTGTGGTGCTCGTCCTTTACCATGCCGAAAACCGGTATATCCAGCCCGTATTCATCAAGAGCCTGACGCATTGCGTTTATCTGACCCGTGCCGCCGTCAGCCAAAATAAGGTCGGGAAGCGCCCAAGACTCACCCTCGTCAGCGTGGGCAAGTCTGCGGCGAAGGACCTCGGTGGTGGCGGCAAAGTCGTCCTGTCCCTCCATGTCCTTAAGGTTGAAGGATTTGTAGTGCTTTTTGCAAAACTTACCGTTTTCCAAAACCACCATCCCTGCCGTTATAAACTCGTCGCCGCTGTTGGAAATATCGTAGCTTTCTATGCGCTCGGGCACTACCTCCAATCCGAGGAATGCCGCAAAGGATGCCAAGAACCCTGTTTGACGTTGGTTCTCTGCCCGCCTGTGCAAAAGCTGTTCCTTAGCGTTGTTCTCCGCTAAATCTGTAAGCGCCTTTTTATCTCCTCGCTTCGGCAACACTAAACGGCTTTTGCCAAGAGCTTCTCTAAGCAGTGCCTCTTCCTCCTCGGGGTCGTAGCCGCACCAAACCTCCTTCGGTATAAAGCCCTTGTTGCGGTAATAACTGCTTATAAGGGAAACTATTGCCGTGGGGCTTATTATCTCATCACTGCCGAAAAAGAAGCTCTCTCTGTCGCTTATGGCACCGCCCCTTATTACAAGCACCGTTACGGCACTGCCCATATCGTCTGCATAAACACCAAACACGTCCGCCTCCACATCGGG
>SVRF01000070.1 GCA_015064945.1 Oscillospiraceae bacterium
TAGAGATGATGGGACTCATCGGCGCCGGCAACAACCCCATGGTTGGTATGACTGTTGCGGTTGCTGTCGCAATTGAGGAAGCTTCTAAGTAAGAAAAAACCTCATTTTTGATTAAAAAATCGTATTTTTTAGGGCTTTCGGTGCAAATCGAGAGCCCTTTTTTCATACTCTCAAAAATCCACAAGCCCCAAAATCCACGCAAAATCCACGGCGGGCTGAAATGTGGATTTTTTGTTTTCACGTCCACGCTACACCCTTCAATTCTGCCGTAACGGATTGACAAAACGGTGGTTTTGTGATATACTATAAGAGCCACATAATTTAATTAACGATTTTTGAGTGTAAAGCTCCATTTTTTGTAAGGGAGTACTATACTCTTTTTCTGCTTGTCAATAATGAATTTGGCAAAAATGCGAATTCCACTTGACAAGCATAGGAGTTTTACTCATATCGTTAAGAATTGTGTGGCAGCAATAGGAGTTCGTATTTTTCGGGGCGAGGCTTCTATTGAGGTCACGCCCTTTTTATTTTTAGAAATATTTTCTTGTGAAATGAAGGCTGTTAATCCCCAAAAAACAACCATCTTAAAATCAAAATAACTTTTATGTAGGAGAACAGAAAATGAAAACTAAAAGATTACGTATTTCCGTAAGTATTATAGGCGTAGTAGTTGGTGTAATATTTGTTATTTTAGGAATTGATTTATTGTTCGGCATTTCCTATAGCGGATGGAGTCCCACAAGCTACGAAACATTCGGCGCAGATTTTTATACAAGTATGCAAAATGTGGGGGTAGATGCAGTCACTGCGATAAATTCACTCGGTAATTTAATAGATTCTTGTATCGGTGGATTTGGTGGATTTTCTATTGCAATAGGTCTGACAACCATATGTTACTTTTTACAAAATCTAATCAACATCATCGAAAAAAAGGATAGTGTAAACAGATTTGAAATGTTAAAATTATATAAAGACTTATTAGATAGTAATGTTATTTCTCAAGAAGAATATGAGGAAAAGAAACGGCAGTTGCTTCATATTGAATAAGGAGGATAATTATGATAATAGGAATAATTCTAATGGTGGCTGTCTTAGCGTTTGTTATCGGTTGGTTTGTATTACCTAAAGGCAGAGCTGACGATACCCAAACAATATACATTTGCAAAAAGTGTGGCACCCCTACCACTTGCAAAGAAGGTGGGTGCACAATTTGCTCTTGTAATGATTATTTGGAAACGGGACTAAAACCATCTTATGTCAAAGCACAAAGAGCTTGCGGACGTTGGAGTGAGGTTTTGAAACAACACTTTTACGAGAGTCAAGTCATAGAAATGACACAGCTTGCACATCAATTAGAGCTTGAAAAAAAGCAAGCTACAAATAGTATTACAACAGAAACCATAGCAAAAACCCAAGCTAATAAAAAAACTGTCAACTTTATTTCGGGTATTGTTGCGGTTGTTTTGGTCTTTGGAATTATAATAGGTATTTCTCAGGGGTGTGAATTTGAAAACGATGAACGCGATGCGTGGGTATGTGCTCAAAACGTAGTAGAAAATCATTTGAAATCACCATCTACCGCTGATTTTTGTAGTTATCCCGAGGCAACAATAACAGATTTAGGAAATAACAAGTATAAAATTGTTGGATATGTTGATGCACAAAACAGCTTTGGAGCAGTTGTTCGTAGCTATTTTACGGTAACTTTGACATTAACAGAAAGCGGATACACAGATGCAAGATGTTATATAGACTGACAAACGAAAATAGTATGTATTTTATTTCAAAAGTATAAAAAAGGATAAATATTATGTTTGAAAACATTGGAAGCAAAATTAAAGCTTTAGCAAAAGTAATTTGTTGGGCGGGTATAATTATTTCCGTGGTAGTGGGTATTGTTATGCTCGCTTCGGGCGGTGATGTTGGTAGCGGTGTTGGCTTGGTTGTTATAATTGTTGGTTGTCTTGGTTCTTGGATAGGTAGCTTTTTTACATACGGATTTGGTGAGCTCATAGAGAAAACAGCAGAAATTGCAGAAAACACTAAAAGCTTAAATTCCGCAAACGTGGGCGCGGATGATAAATTAGAGCTTCTTGAAAAATGGAAAGCGCAAGGGCTTATTGACGAGGACGAATACCTTGAACAAAAGAGCAAGCTTTAATGAGGTATAACTATGTTTATTGGAATTAAAAAGTTGGCGACAAGAAAAGTATTGATACCGTTGTTGGCTCTTGAAATATTCTTTTTTGTCGCAGGAACGGCAATTAAAATAATCACCTTTGACGGTATGTTTATGGACTATTTCCCCGATATAAGATTGGGAACACTTTTCACAAGCATATTAAATGTCATTCCCGTTATAATTCTGCTATTATCTGTAATATTGTTACATAGCTCCACAAAGGATATATTATTCAAAGTATCGTTAATTGCAGGGGTGTTAATATCTATTGGCATTTCTTTGTTTAATGCTCTATGCCCCGATGTTTTGGGCGGTGTGGTTTTCGGTGTAGTAGGTGGAAACACTATCAGCACTCTTATAATGTCAGCACCGATTATTTTCATCATCGTGGATTGCTTTAAGAAGCATAAATATATAACAGCTTCTTGTTGGGTGGCTACGGTAATGCTTGGGCTTCAAGTTTTGGCAATGCTTATAGATTTGATTTCGGGTAGCTTCTATGGACTCTTTACGTTATGCTTTGCCTTGAAAACCATTTTGCATTGGTTCATAATATTGATTTATCTTACTCAGTATATAAAGGGTAAGGAAATTGAGAAAAAAGCTGTTGTAATATCTCCTATTTCCATAGAAGGACAGTTGCAGATAATAAAGCAAAAGTACGAAAGCGGAGAGATTACACAAGAAGAATACCGCAAGCAGAAAGCGGAACTGTTAAAGAAATTATAATAAAGCAGGGGGCAAAAACGCCCCCATTTTTATACGTTCTGTTGCTCAAAAAAACTCTCTTACAAGCCGATTTTCAAGCAAAGAAGGGAGAGGGATATAAATGCTCCTCTATCTTTAGTGAAGAAAAATACCCCTCTCACGAGCGTTTTTTGAGGCTTATATGCGGTGTTGATAATCCTTTATTAGCTTGTCAAGCGTTGGACGGCTAATACCGAGCTCACGGGCAAGTGCGGACTTTGTAACCTCTCGCGCCATATACCGCGCGTAGTGTTCTCCGAAATTGCTTATTTCCTTATGCTTGCCCCCTTTATATTTTCCCTCGCGTTTGGCTATTGCTATACCTTCTCTTTGTCGCTCTAAAAGATTGGTGCGCTCAAATTCGTTTATAGCCCCTATCATAGTGAGCATAAGTTTTCCCGTAGGGGTGCTCGTGTCAATGTTTTCTTTGTTAGATACGAGGGCAACCCCCTTTTTATGTAATAAATCTACAATGTCAAGCAAATCTTTTGTTGACCTTGCAAGGCGCGAAAAATCGTGTATGTGTACTATGTCGCCCTCTCGCGCAAATTCCAAAAGCTCTTGGAGCTTCGGGCGGTTTGTGTCCTTTGCGGATATTTTTTCTATAAACCATTTTTCTATGTTGTATCTCTCCATAGCTTCTATTTGCCTGCGCTCGTTTTGGTCTAAACTGCTGACACGAATATACGCTATTCTCATAATCTCAAACTCCTTTGTAAAATTCTATTCTTGATGTGCTTTACACTTTGTAAAATTGCCGTAAAACCGACTTTGTTTTTACGGTTTTGTTTGTGGTTGCTGTTGTAAATTGTGGGTGTACTCTGATTTTGCAGTTATGGTCTTACCGTTTTATATTCTCAAAATGTGCAACAGTTGATTTGAATGTCAACTTTCAAACTTGCTTAAAGGTGGCGGGGATTTCTCCCCGCCGTCCGTGTCAGCGTTCTTCCATATGTTCCATACAATCCCCACAAATGATATTGACAACCTTTGTGGCTCTCACAATAGTATGACAGCAGGGGCAGATATAACGCCTGCTATGGCTGTTTTTGTTTGCGGTGGTTGTTGATATAGCCCCACCGTTGCTTGCGTGTGTGCCTACTCCTACGGCGTTATAGAAGGGGTTGGAGCGACATATTTCTATCTCTCGCAATTCATCGTGATTAAGTACCCATTCAAGTAAACTGTCGGCGGGTGCGGTGTGGGCATATCCGTATTTCTCGGAGCGTGTAACAATAAGCCCGTGTGCTTCTGCTTGTTTGGCAAATTGGCGGTTGTGATATGTACCGTTTCGGCTTGTGTCTTGGATATTGAGAATACAATCGTTGTACATATGCACCATTTCGTGCAGTAAGGAAGCAATGACATTTTCAAGCGGGCGGTTAAGTGTTCCGCTTGCTATATTTATCTCGCGCTTACTATCGTCTTTGGTATCCCATATGTCATATGGAACATAGTGGGCATATGCCTTTGGCGTAGGTATTACTGTAATAATCGGGGTTGGTAGCGCACAATTGAAAAAGTCTTGATTGAGCAAACGGAAGCACTTTTCAAGCTGATTGACAAGGCGGGACATATTGGTTATTTGTTTCATTGTAAATTCTCCTAAATTCAATAATTTTGATGTTGATTTTTAGGAGCGGATACGGTATAATATATGTACCCGCTCCGTGATGGGTGTGGGTAAGCTCTTTACGTTGTCGCTTTGGTCGGTGGCTTTTGTAAAGGGCTTTTTCTTATGCAATACTAAATCTACGGCTTGCGGATTGCTTAGTATAGAGCTTGTAAAGGTCGCCGTGTTCCTTTTTGAAGCTTGTAGTGTCGAAGCGGTTAGAGAGCACCGAAGTCCAACGGATGATGAAACGCCCCGCTTCCATTTCCTCAGTATCGCGGG
>SVRF01000071.1 GCA_015064945.1 Oscillospiraceae bacterium
ATACCGTTCGGAGGCAGACTTCCGAAGTGCGGTAGACAAGTACATAATTTTCTACAATACGAAACGTCCGCACAAGAAACTGCAATACAAGACTCCCGAACAGAAAGAAGAGGAATATGCCTTGAAAGACGCGGGTTTATAAGAAACGTGCAGTCGGACTAAGGGGTTCGAAAAGGTTTGCTTTTTAATCTTATAATTGCCGAATTTGAGTTTTTCTGTTTTTAGTCCAGCTGGCAAAAAGAAAATGCGACCTCGAAAAGCCGCATAAATACTGGGTTTTGTAATAAAAACACCATTGAGTCTGAACTTGGGGGTTCAGATTTCAATGGTGTCTTTAGATGGCGGAGAAGGAGGGATTTGAACCCTCGCGCCGCGTGAACGACCTACACCCTTAGCAGGGGCGCCTCTTCACCACTTGAGTACTTCTCCATGGTCAAGTAAATACTTGAATATTCTTTTTGCGGCTCACGGTTTTTAAAAGGGTGGCGGAGAGAGTGGGATTCGAACCCACGGCTCGCAAAACGAGTCACCGGTTTTCAAGACCGGCTCCTTAAACCGCTCGGACATCTCTCCGTGAACTGCAAGGATTATAATACCACAGCTTTCCCCTATTGTCAAGATGTTTTTATTAAGTTTTGTTTTTTTATTGTCATTATTTTTGCATTTATTGTTACTTTTAGCCATTGACTTTTAATGTGCAAAGTGCTAAATTACCCATTGTGGCATTTGTGCCTTTTATACAAATTTTGAGGAGTTGATATATATGCAAACACTGCTTAGTCTGTCTATTGCGCTTTTTGTGGGACTTATGCTTTCCCGCGTTGCAAAGCTTCTTAAGCTGCCTGCGGTTACTGCTTATCTGGTAGCCGGTATTTTGGTTGGTCCTTATCTTTTAGGCGCCTTTGACGTTAAGGGCTTGGGCTTTGTAAGTATGGGGGATGTTAAGTCTTATTCCCTGCTTTGCGATATTGCGTTGGGCTTTATTGCTTTTTCCATAGGTAACGAGTTTCGCCTTTCCCAGCTTAAATCTACGGGCAAGCAGGCTACCGTAATAGGTATAGCTCAGGCGGTTGTTACCACCCTTTTGGTGGATGCTGTGCTTATAGGTATCCATTTTGCAATGCCCGACAAGCTGCCCCTTTCCGCCGCTATCGTTTTGGGTGCTATCGCATCCGCAACGGCACCTGCAGCAACACTGATGGTTGTAAGACAGTACAAAGCTAAGGGTAAGCTTACGGACATCCTTTTGCCCATTGTTGCCTTGGACGATGCCGTAGGTCTTATGCTGTTTGCCATATCCTTCGGTATAGCAAAGGCTTCCATAAGCGGCAAGGTAGACGTTACCTCCCTTTTGGTAGAGCCTATACTTGAGGTTGTTCTTTCCCTGCTTTTGGGCCTTGTTATGGGCTGCCTCTTCACCTTTATCGAGCGTTTCTTCCATTCTCGCTCCAAGCGTCTTTCCGTATCCGTAACCTTTGTTTTATTCACCGTCGGTCTTTCAATGATGCAGTTTGAGATAGGCGGCGTACATATAGCCTTCTCTTCCCTGCTTGTTTGTATGATGCTGGGTACAATGTTCTGCAACCTGTGCGACTTTTCCGAAGAGCTTATGGACCGTGTGGAACGTTGGACCGCCCCCCTTTACGTGCTGTTCTTTGTCCTTAGCGGTGCAGAGCTGGAGCTTTCCGTGTTCACGGACGTAGCAATTGTAGTTATAGGTGCAATATTTATTCTCAGCCGTTCTTTAGGTAAGTATTTCGGTGCGTTCTTCAGCGCAAAGGCTGTAAATTGCGACGAAAGCATTGTTAAGAACCTTGGTATAACCCTATTGCCTCAGGCAGGCGTTGCCCTTGGTATGGCAATGAAGGCGAGCGCCCTTGGCACAGAGGGCGAGATCATTGCCAACATAACCCTGTTTGCGGTGCTTATTTATGAGCTTGTAGGTCCTGCAATGACCAAAAACGCTCTTATGCGTGCAGGTGACATTAAACCCGAAGGTAAGACCAACGCAAGAAAACAGGATGTTAATCCCTCCTAAAATAATAGTAAAACGCCTCGATTTTTCGAGGCGTTTATTAATTTTATATCTCTATCTCAAGCCCGTCGTAGGCTACGGTTATATCCTGAGCTTCCATTTGTGCGGACAGGCTTTTGTGGTCGCTGTGCAGAGTACGTGCCATGTGACTTATACAAAAACGTTTAACGTAGGGAGATAGGCTCTTTTTTATCTCCAGTATCATATTGAGGTTGTTATGCTCAAATATGCGATAGTCGCCCTCCACGAAGCCCACGGTGGCGTCAAGCACCGCAAAATCGGGCTTGTGGGCTTTTATCCCCTCCACCTCGTCGTAGAGCAACCACGCACCGTCCAAGCCGTAAAACAGCGTTTTTTCGCTGTCTGTGATGATATAATGCAAAGTGTCCCGACAAGTTCCGTGGTTGCCCGCGTAGGCATAAACCGTATACTTGCCCACGGTCTTTTGCTCGCCCGCTTTAAGCCGAATATACTGTGCGCCTGCGGCTGTCAACTTAGACAAGCTCTCCTCACTGTAATGGTCGCGGTGGCGGTGAGTGTTAAGCACGTATTTTATCTGCGCCGAGGGCACGCCCCGCTCTGCCAGGCAAGCTTCAAGCTGTGCGCTGAAATCTATAAGCAGTTCGCCGTCTATAAGTGCCGCAGAAAAAGCACGGTGCTCTGCGCCCTCTTTTTTAACGCTTGGCCAATCTGCCGCACCTGTGCCCAAAAACAGTATTTTCAATATATATGCCCCCCTTCTTGGACAGAGTAACACAAAACCGTCCGTTTGTAAAGAAGGGGGGGCGTAATATTTATTTATTGCAGCCGCAGTTTTTACCGCCGCAGGTTTTGCTGTAGGGACAGCCTATACATTTTTGTCCGCTTTTTTTTGATTTGATTATATACGCCACAGCGCCGCCTATTATTGCAATAACAATAACCGAAGCTATAATATCAACCATAACAAAACTCCTTACTTAAAATTATTTTACCGCGGCAACAGGCTTTTTAGCATTTGCGGCGTACTGCTGTTTTGCTTTCGCATTGGAACGGATTGCCAGGAACGTTACCACTATAATAATGCAGATTACAGCCGCAAGACCTGCCACAAAACTATCGCCAACCTTAGAGGTAGTAATTACAGTACCCACCTGATACACTAAGAAAGAAAGCACATAGGCAATGGAAAACTGAAGACCTATACCTGCGAAAAGCCATTTTTTGCTCTTGATTTCGGAATTCATAGCACCGATAGCCGCAAAGCAGGGAGGTGTAAAGAGGTTAAAAATAAGGTATGCAAGACCTGCCGCAGCAGTAATGCCAAGCACCGCTTCGCCGTTTCCTGTTTGAAGAAGCTCGAAGTCTTCGTTAACTGCCAAGGCGGTAAACACAGCACCCAAAGTACCTACAACCTCTTCCTTTGCTATAAAGCCCGTAACAGCCGCCGCTGCCAACTGCCATGCACCAAAGCCAAGAGGGATAAGAATAAAGGCGATGGGGTTAGCTATATCGTGCAGGATAGACTCTGTAGGCTCAACCTGATTAAATGACCAAGAATAGTTAAGCATTATAGTAACAAGGGCGTTACATACAAGTATAATTGTACCTGCCTTAACTATATATGACCATCCGCGAGCACACATGGATTTAAATGCATTCCAAAAAGAAGGAACTTTATATTCGGGAAGTTCGATAATAAAGAAGGATTTTCTGTATTTATAGCCAGAAATCCACTTTATAAGCAAAGCACCGAGAAAAACAAGAACTAAGCCGAGGAAATACATCAAGGGGGAAACCCACGCGGATTCGGGGAAGAACAAACCCGCAAGCAAAGCAATAACGGGTATTTTTGCGCCGCAGGGAATAAAGGGAGTAAGCATTGCAGTAGCTCTGCGTTCCCTTTCATCGCGAATAGTGCGGCAAGCCATGATACCGGGGATAGCACATCCCGTACCAATAACAAGGGGGATTACGGATTTACCCGAAAGACCTACTCTTTTGAAAATAGGGTCAAGCACAACGGAAACCCTCGCCATATAGCCGCAGTCTTCCAGCAAAGCCAGCAGGAAATACATTACCATTACCAATGGCAAGAAACCGATAACTGAACCTACGCCGCCGATAATACCGTCTATAACTATGGTCTGCAGGAAGGGATTTGCGTTTTCCATAAGACCGCTTACCCATTCGCCAAACATTTCAATGAAAGTTACAAGACCGGGAATGGAAACAGAACCGCTTTCGTTTTCATAACCCTCGGCTATCCAGGGGCCGAGGCCTACCTGAGAAATCCAAAACACCGCCCACATTACAACGGCAAAAATAGGAATCCCCAGCCATTTGTTGGTAAGTATCTCATCTATTTTATCCTGTGTGTTTCTTTGATTGGTTTTAACCTTACGGGTCTCAACCTCGGCAACTATCTTATTAACAAATTCAAAGCGCTTTTTGTCCGCCGCAATAACTGCCGCTTTATCGTTAAGGTCAACATCTCCCTGATTATAGGGTGCTGTTTGCACACTGCCTATTTTTGCAGCAGCCGCCGCAACAACTTTATCCATACCCTTTCCATCTATAGAAACAGTATCCACAACAGGACAACCGAGCTTTTCGGAAAGCAATGCCGAGTTTATTTTTGTTTCTTTTTTCTTGTTTGATTCTGCCTTAT
>SVRF01000030.1 GCA_015064945.1 Oscillospiraceae bacterium
CACAAGCAGAAACTCCTCTCCGCCCCATCTGGCTGCAAAACTTTTACCCGCAAGGTTTTGCTTCATCACACGGCCAATCTCCTTTAATACCACATCACCTGTATCATGACCATAGGTATCATTAATCCGTTTGAAATAATCCACATCACCCATGATAACACAGCATTCCGTACCTTCTTCGCGGGCGCGTTCAAACATGTTCTGTAACCTGACATTTGCGTATCGCCTGTTATAAAGCTCCGTCAAAGCGTCCCGTTCAATCAATTTGCGGAGTGAATTCTGCATCACGATAATCATCCTGCCCATTTCGGCAATCTCATCATTGCGGCTCATGACCTCATAGCCGGGTTCATGATCAAGCTCTCCTTTGGCCACGCTGCTTAAACTTCTTTGCACACCATTCATGGCAAATACCAGCTTACGCACATAAACGGACGCGAATAAACCGGTAAGCAACATACCAAGGATAATCAACACAATTAACGGAATCCGCACCCTGTTAATGGAGCGGTGTACTTCATCTGCAGGCATGGAAACCGCAAGCATACCGATAGAGCGCCCATCCTCATTGTGAAGCGGTCTGTAATATCCAAGATAATAACCATCACCCACCTGCATGTTATGATAAAACTCTTCGTGGTCTTTTTCCAACACATCCCTGCAAATAATGGAATTTGCGCCGGTTCCGACCAGACGGTTCCCTTCTGCGTCCTTCATGGTTGTAATCATTCTGGTATCCTGATAAAAGAACGTAATCTCTGCCCCGACAGCCACTTTCATGCGATCAAGATATTCGTATTCTCCCGTTATTTCCTTTTCCCCTTTATAGAAAGCAGCCACTTTACCGCTTTTTACAAACCGATAATCACCGGGATACATCGTATCGTACGTAAGAAGGATGCTGTCTGCAATGGCCTGAAGCCTTCCTTCTGCCTGCTGATGCATGGCAGTTGACAGACGCGCACCGCATATTGCCATCATCAAAATACCAAAAAGAAACAATGGTACGATACATAATGCCGGAATTGTCTTATATACACTGCTTTTATACTTCTTTTTCATCCCAAAACCCCTTTGAAACTAACAAGTGCCACCGGCGAACCCCGATGGCACTTCTTTCATCTTTCTTATGTGTCTGTCCGCTAAATTCGGTTGTCGAAAGAATTATCTTCCTGTTACGATGTACGGCTGAATAGAGCTTGCAAGACCGGATACAGGCATTGTCTGTAACCAAATTTTGCCGGGGCCTGTTAAAACAGTGTTAAACATTCCTTCGCCGCCGCCAAACATATTTCCAAGTCCCTTTACCATCTGAACATCCATCTTAACGGTTGCATCCATTGCTGCAAGAGATCCTGTATCTACAATCATGGTCTGTCCGGGCTGTAATTCATATTCAACTACACTACCGTCAACCTCTAAAAATACAACACCGTTGCCGGAGAACTTCTGCATAATGAAACCTTCACCGCCAAGTAAACCGCCCATGCCTTTCTTCTGGAAATGCTTCTCTACGTTTACTGACATTTCAGAAGCAAGGAAAGAACCCTTCTGTGCGATGATTACTCTTCCGCCGCTTAAGTCAATCGGAAGAATGTGTCCGGGAACATTGGTTGCAAATGCAATCATACCCTCACCGCCCTTAGCAGTGTAATTGTTCTCAAACAATGCTTCATTGGTTGCAAGTCTTCCTAACATTTTACCAATACCGCCTGATTTGGTTGCCATTTCCATGTTAGCTGTCATCCATGCCATAGCACCGGCCTGACATTTCAATGTTTCACCGTCTGCAACGGTACATTCTACAACGGGAAACGGTTCGCCTTTGATTTCGTACTTCATAATCCCAAAATCCTCCTCTTTTATACATAATAGTAGTTTATTCTATTGCATACACGCAACATAGACATTATAACATACATTTTTTATTTATGGTACAATTTTTTTGTCTGATAAACCGGTTCGCAGGTCAAATTTACACCCAGCTTCCGGAACACGTTTTTATCCACATGGGAAAGAATGACACTGGAATGCACTTCGGAGCCTTTCAGATTCTGCAGCTGCTCCATGGCACGCTTAGCACGCTCGTCTGTTGCCGCGCAGATGGAAAGTGCCACAAGGACTTCATCCGTATGAAGTCTGGGATTTGCATTTCCAAGAAAGTTCACCTTCAGTTCCTGAATCGGCCCGATAATCGTCGGAGAAATCAATTCCACTTCATCATCAATACCTGCCAGTTCTTTTAGCGCATTTAAAAGAAGTGCACTGGACGCACCAAGCAGAGCGCTTGTTTTACCGGTTAAGCACTTACCGTTCGGCAATTCAATGGCTGCTGCCGGATTACCTGTTTCTTCCGCACGTTTCTTGGCAAGCCCTATTACCTTACGATCTTCTATCGTCACTTCCGCCTGATTCATAAGAAGCTGCAATTTATATACCTGCTCCTCTTCTGCATTTCCCTGAATCTGCTGACAAAGTGCATTGTAATAGCGGCGTATAATTTCTGCCTTGGACGCATCTCTTACGACCTCATCATCTATAATTCCGTAACCGGCCATGTTGACGCCCATATCTGTCGGTGATTTATAGGGTGATTCTCCCATAATCTTTTCAAACATGGTATTCAGAACAGGGAAAATTTCCACGTCCCTGTTATAATTAATGGTCGTCTGACCGTATGCATCCAAATGGAACGGGTCAATCATGTTCACATCATTCAAGTCCGCAGTTGCCGCCTCATACGCAAGATTCACGGGATGCTTTAACGGCAGGTTCCAAACCGGGAAGGTCTCATACTTAGCATAACCCGCACGGATACCTCTTTTATGGTCATGATAAAGCTGTGAAAGACAGGTAGCCATTTTACCGCTGCCCGGTCCGGGTGCTGTTAACACAACGAGAGAACGGGTGGTTTCAATGTACTCATTCTTTCCGTATCCCTCGTCACTTACAATCAAAGGAATATTGGAAGGATAACCCGCAATGGTATAATGGAGATAAACCTTTACGCCTAATTGTTCCATACGCTTTTTGAATGCGTCTGCCGCAGGCTGACGGGCATATTTGGATATAACAACGCTGCCCACAAACAAATCCAAATCCCTAAAAGTGTCTATTAAGCGAAGTACATCCGCATCATAGCTTATGCCTATATCGGAACGGATTTTGCTTTTTTCTATATCGTCGGCACATATAACAATAACCACCTCAACATCGGAGGCTATGTTGCGAAGCATTTGTATCTTCGCATCGGGAACAAAGCCGGGCAATACCCTGGAAGCGTGATAATCGTCAAAAAGCTTGCCGCCGAACTCCAAATAAAGCTTGCCGCCAAACTCGTGTATACGCTTTGTTATATGCTCTGACTGTTTTTTAATATATAAATCGTTATTAAAGCCTTTACCAAACATAAGAGCGCCTCCAACATCACACACTTTGTTTATAAGTTTATCACCATTTAAGCTTTTTTTCAAGTGCTTTTTTACAGTTTTTTACACCGTGATAAATTAATCGCCAAACATTGACAAAGTCTTAATAATGTATATACTATGTAGTAGACATAAAAACGGAGGCAGTTATGGATAAGCTGAAGTATAAAAAACTGACAAAAGATTTATTGTTAATCATAATAGGCTGTGGATTTTTTGCCGTGGGCATAGCTTTATTCCTTGACCCGAACGGACTTACCCCTGCAGGAGTTGCAGGTTTGGCAATAGTCATTAACCATTGGCTGGATATATATTTCGGCATAAGCAGCTTGGGTACAGGTGCGATCATCGCATTGGTAAACATTCCCATAATGATCTTGGGTATTTGGAAATTCGGATTTAAATTTTTCTTCAGTACGATTATCGCCACGTTGATCTCTTCTTGGTTTATCGACCTTTTGGCAATGAACATCCCCCCTCTTACTACCGACCCGTTGCTTGCAAGCATCATCGGCGGTGCTTGTATGTCCCTTGGTATGGGTATCGTATTTAAAGCAGGTGCCACCACCGGCGGCAGTGATGTAATCGTAAGAGCGTTGCGTACCAACTTTAAACACATTAAAACAGGCGAGCTGTTTTGGATAATAGACGGTATTATCATTTTGATAACCGTCGCCGTATTTAGAGATATAAACATACTGCTTTATGCCGTTATAACCCTTACTGTTGATGCCTTTGTTTTGGACTTGGTGCTTTACGGCTCTGACAGTGCAACCATGGTATATATAATGAGTGATGCCGAAAAAGCCATAAGCGACCGAATTTTAAAAGAGCTTGAAGCGGGCGTGACTATTATGAAAGCCGAAGGCGCTTATACAGGAAAACAGAAGGACGTGCTTTTATGCGTGGTCAAGAAGCAAACCTTTGCAAAGGTTAAAAACATTGTCACGGAAGAAGACCCTGCGGCGTTTATGATTGTAACAAAGGCTACAGAAATATTCGGCGAGGGATTTAAAGACCACAACGCAGAAGATCTATAAAAACTAAAATATGGGACTGCCCCAAGCAAAGTATTAGGGGCAGTCCCATATTGATTGTAAAAAACTATTTTCGTTTTTTCCTCTTTGGCGGTTCAAAATTTGCAAACTGACTGCTTACTGCAAAGTGGTCCTTATCTACAAGTTCGGGAGCTCGCAGAAAAAGCGTTCGCTCATCGGTACAAGGCAAAATCAAAAGCAAAGTGCAAAACCCGTCCTCCTCTGAAAAGCGCAGCAGCCACCCATTACTTTCTGCAACACAGCATAAATACTCCTTACGCTCTTCCATATCATCGGAAACAACGGCTTTGCGTACGGCTGAAGGAAAGCCGACGGAAAGAAAATATTTGTATTCATTAAATCTGTTATTTACGTATATCTTTCCGTCCTCACTGTTTTCCGCCGCAATCATAAGCAGTGCGGCTATTGTTGTGCGGTAGTCATCGTGATACCCTATGCAATTGTACGGCGACGCATTGGCGGCACAGTAAATATGTATAGCATATTTCTCAAGAAATTTATTTGCCGCTTCACAAACTCTGTGGGTAATGCCTGCAGGCTCAAAGTTTCCGCTTCTGCGTATACCTGAACCGGTTACCATATCCAGCATCTTGTTCGCCTTTAAGCGTCTTGAAAGCTGTGTACTTCTTACCTCTGCGATGTTTTTGTCCTTGGCCATAATGTCTTTTCCCATTCGGGCATAAAACTCTTCCGCCTCATAAACAAACACATCCGCCTCGGACTTTATTGCCAATGCGCTTTGTACAAAGCTTTCCATATTATTCTCAAGCATAAACAAAAAATACTGCTTGAAGCGTGAAACTGAAGCATGCTGTCTTTCCCCGTTATTAAACACTATTCTTGCCATCTGTCCGAATTTAAGCTTTGTACACATCAGATAGTCTGCAGGAAAAATAATGGGTAAAATAAGCGAATTGTCTTCAAGTTCCAAAACGCCCGCCGAAAGAGAGTTTTGGGCAATCAACCTGAACCTTTCATCCACAATAAAGGCAGGGGCGTCACAAACCTCTATATGCTTGATCATATCTTTGACAGGTGTATGCACCGAACATTCAAAAGCAGGATTCATACAAAATTTCTCCAACACAACAATCAAAATTAATTTCATTACGCACAAACGTATATATTATAAACGAAGTTGGGCATAAAATCAATTCGCAATTTGCATATTTTTCGCTTGATATTTGGGCCTGTTTTGTAGATGTAATTAAGATAACGCAAAGCGCATAAAAGAAAACATGGTTTTTACAAATAGTTTTATAATAAAGATTTTACATATAAAAAAGCTTGCGGTAAAACTTTTACTAATACCGCAAGCGTTCTTTTTCTATTTTACCGCACTATCCAAAGCATTGCGTTTCAGCCCTTTTGGGCGGGTTCGGATTACAATGCTTTGGCTACCCGCCATTTAATCGAAAACAGCTATTGTTTCAGGACAGGGATATCCGAGGTCTCTTGGGTGTATGCCCTTTTTTACAGCCTGATAAACAAACATCATTGCGTTTGGCTGATAAGGCATAACACGTTTTTGCTCCGGCACTCCTGTCAAGTGAACAGGTATCGGTTTTCTGTGCGCTTTACACCACTTTTCCAAAGGCTTCTCAATTCCTGCGGCAAAAGTCTTCGCCGCTTCCGTTATAATGTCTGTATAAGCTTTATACTGCTCATTGGTAAGGCAAGGCACCAAAACCTCTGTTTTTCCATCCTCTAAGGATACAAAGCCCCTCTCCTCAAGCAAAGGAAGCGCCTCAATTATCCTTACGTCAAGGTCAACGGTATCGGGAGATATTCCGTGCTTTATAAGATAAAACAGCTTTGTAAGTCCCTTGTCCACTTCCGTAACAGATGCCGTTTTCAAATCGCTGTATTTTTCACCGTACAGCGCTCTTCCTTCCCAAGTATACAGCGATGTTTCGTAATTATGAAGCTGCAAGCCCTTTTCACCCAAAAACTCTCGTATTGTTTGCACCCGTTTTCCGCTGTACATATACTCCTCTTCCCCTGTTTTTTCGGAAGGTATACGATAATTTTCGTCCCTTATTATACCAAAGGCGACCCATTTTCCGCCGTGGGGTCTGTCGGGGAAGCTTTGCGGACCCTGCACCGTCTCCAAAGCTTGATACAAGCCTTGTTCTGCTATCTCTATCGTCATAAAGCGCTCAAGCCTTTGACTGTAAAAACTCTTTTCCTTAAGCTTTTTCACGGCAGCTCGGAGAGGCTTTATATAGGTGTCGGAGTTTTCTTCCGTAAATACTTCCATCTCTTTTATGCATTCCGTAAAATCCTCGCTTCGGTAGATGATAAAATCCGTATAGACCTTACCGTCACCCATACGCTTCATTAACTGACCGTCAACAAGTTTGTCTATAACGGGTTCGATATAAGCGGCGGCAATACCTATAGCCTTTGCAAGGGCAGATACGGTTTGAGGCTTTTCGTAGGCTAATATCAGCAGATTTTGCGCTATGGCGTCTCCATCGACCAAGCTTTGAGGAAGGTCGTACATTCCCATAGCCCCGCTTACCCCGAATATCAGATTTTGGGGTGTGTGACTGTTGCTTGTGTATGTTTCCATTGTGTCAAATCCTTTCTTTATCTGTTTTCTGCCGAAGTCAAGACGGCTTTTTACCGTACCAACAGGCAAGGCAAGCTCTTTTGCTATCTCACATACGCTTTTGTTTTGAAAATAGCGTTTGACAATCACCCTGCGATAAGAGTCAGCGAGATAAGCCACCTCGCGGCGCACAGTTTCAGCTTCTTCACTTTCTTCAAACCGATCACTTATATCCTCGTCCGCAAGCATTTCCGACCCGGCGCCCATTACAACCGTTGGCTGTCTGTACTTTTTTCGAAGCATATCGTTGTGACGACGGTTCATAACAGTCATAAGATACGCTTTGGGCTCTTCAATAGTGCCTCCTTTTTTCAGATACACCAAGGCAGAAAGCAAAGTATCTTGAACCAGGTCTTGGGCATCGGTAACACTGTTACACTTACGTATGGCTGCGTTCAGCAGAAAATCCAAGTTGTTTTTTAATAAATTACCAAACATATTAAAGTTCCTCTTTTGAAAGCTTTCACCCTATAAGTCGCAAAAAACAAATAGCGGTTTGACACTTTGGTAAAATATTATATTATATTTTTTTACAAAAGGCAATATGCGGTCAAATCTTGACGAGTACGGTAAAATGTGCTATAATGTCTCTTGATGTGCGTTTGCACCTACCCCTTTTATGTTTGGAGTATTTGTATGGAAAATAAAAGAAGCAGTTTTACAGGTAAAATAGGCTTTGTGCTTGCGGCGGCAGGCTCTGCAGTAGGGCTTGGCAATATATGGCGGTTCCCGTACCTTGCGGCTAAATACGGCGGCGGTATATTTTTGCTGGTTTACATTGTGCTTGCCGTTACCTTCGGCTTTGCCCTTATGTGTGCGGAAATAGCCATAGGCAGAAAGACGGGAAAAAGCGCAATAAGCGCCTTCGGCGACCTATGCAAAAGGTATAAATTTATAGGTGTTTTGGCATCTGTTGTCCCTATGCTGATACTGCCCTATTACTGCGTTATAGGCGGTTGGGTATGCAAATACAGCGCAGTTTTTCTTTCCGGCGGTATGAATGATGCGGCAACCGCAGACTTTTTCGGCAATTTCCTTGAGAAGACCGGAGAGCCCATCGGTTGGTTTTTCCTATTCTTAGGCGTTACTGCTGTTGTTGTTCTGTTCGGTGTGGAAAAGGGTATCGAAAGAGTAAGCAAGTTTATGATGCCTATACTTATAGCCCTTACCATAGGAATTGCCGTTTACACAATGACTTTGCCCGGTGCAATGGACGGCGTGGTTTACTATATTAAGCCTGACTTTTCCAAGTTCTCGGTTAACACGGTGCTTGGCGCTATGGGCCAGCTGTTTTACTCCACCTCGTTGGCTATGGGGATTATGATAACCTACGGCTCCTATATGAAGAAAGAGGTCAGCATTGAGTCCTCCGTTAAACAGATAGAGCTTTTTGACACGGGCGTTGCCTTCCTTGCAGGACTTATGGTTATTCCCGCAGTTTACACGCTTGCGCCCGACTCTTTAGGCAAAAGCGGTCCCGGTCTTATGTTTGAAACCTTACCCATGGTATTTAACAACATCGGGCAAGTAGGCGGTACGGTTATCGGCTCTTTGTTCTTCGTGATGGTTATGTTCGCTGCACTCACCTCCTCTATATCTCTTATGGAAACCGTTGTTTCCATCTTCCGTGACAGACTTGGTTGGAGCAGAAAATTCACTTGTATTTTCGTTTTCGGTCTTTGTGTGGCAATAGGTCTTCCCTCTTGCCTGGGCTACAACGTATGGAGCGGAGTTACCTTAGCAGGCAACACAATACTTGATATGTTTGATACCCTTACAAACAGCATTCTTATGCCCATCGTTGCACTGCTTACCTGCCTGTTTGTGGGCTACGTTATAAAGCCCGGCACCTTGTCGGATGAAATAGAGATAAGCGGTAAGTTCAAACGCAAAAAGCTGTTTGAGGTAATAATAAAGTATATTGCACCCGTTTGTATTGTACTTATACTCATTTCTTCCGTTCTAGGCATTCTCGGAATAATTACAATTTAGGTATGTTTTTAAAAGCGGCGCCTGCGCCGCTTTTTTCGTTGAAAATGAGTTTATATCTATATGATAATCTTCCATCAAAGGAGGCGTTGGCAATATGAAAGATTTTAGAGTTGAAACAAACTATGAAAAATTTTTCTCTCACAGGAAATATATAAAAGAGTTTTTGAATGCTCAAACTTATCCATTTAAGGAGCTTATGGCTTTTTACAAATGCGCAATGATGGAAGTTGAAACAAAATTCATGGTGCTTAATCAGGAGCTTTCTTTAGAATACGACCGCAATCCGATCGAAACTATAAAAACAAGGCTTAAATCTGTGGAAAGCATATTTGACAAATTGACGACACGCGGTCTTCCGTTAACGGTAAAAAGCGTGGAAGAAAACCTGAACGACGTGGCAGGGGTGCGTGTAATTTGCGGTTTTCCTGCTGACATATATTCTCTTTCCGAGGCATTTTTAAAACAAGACGACGTTACGCTTATTGCAAAAAAGGATTATATGAAAAACCCAAAGCCGAACGGATACAGAAGTTTGCACTTGATTGTAGAAATACCCATATTCCTACACGATGAAAAGAAACCTATGAGAGTAGAAGTGCAATTCCGTACCATTTCTATGGATTGGTGGGCAAGCCTTGAACACAAGATCCGCTACAAAAAGGACTACATTATTACCCCAGAGATAGCAGAAGAGCTTAAAGTTTGTGCAGAATCCGCCGCTTTGCTTGACAGCAAGATGGAGCAAATACAGGCTAAAATTCAAGAAAGACAACTGACCGACAAATAAATACAAATTGCTTATTGACAAAAGCTTTTTGCGGTGATATAATGCATACAAAGTTAAATTAAACCGTTGAGGCGGGGATAACGGCAGATATGCCTTTACAGAGAGTCCGTGGTGCTGAGAGTCGGGCAAGAAACAGTTTGTCAAATGGGCCGCTGAGGGTGCAAGGAAATAAAGCTTTTGCTTTAGAGTATTCTGCAACGTGTGGGCATACGTCAGTTGCCGAGGATATGTGGGTATCCTGCAAAGTGCATAGGTTTTCCTATGAATTCAAGGTGGCACCGCGGATAGTGTTCCTTTTTAACGGAAGTATTGTTCGTCCTTGACAGAATGGCATTATTCTGTCAAGGACGTTTTTTACGAAAGAAGGAGAATTAAAATGTATATATTGGCAAAACGATGGTGCATACCGCAGACCTTAAAATTATTAAAAAATATATAACGAAACGGAGATATATAAATGAACTTGAACGGCATTGATTTTAGTACATATTTTAAGCATTATCCCTCTGAAGACGGCTTTTTCGGCAAGTACGGTGGTGCTTTTGTATCCCCCGAGCTCAAAAACGCAATGAAGGATATTTCCGAAGCATACCACACCATCTGCAAATCCGCAAAATTTATAAGCGAGCTTCGCAGAATACGCAAGGAGTTTCAGGGCAGACCTACCCCCATTTCCCATTTGGAAAGACTTTCCAACTCTATCGGCAATGTTCAGCTTTACGTTAAGCGTGAAGACTTAAACCACACGGGCGCACACAAGCTTAATCATTGCATGGGTGAAGCTTTGCTTGCTAAATATATGGGCAAGAAGAAGGTTATTGCCGAGACCGGTGCAGGCCAGCACGGCGTTGCCCTTGCTACTGCGGCGGCATACTTCGGCTTGGAATGCGATATTTACATGGGTTCGGTTGATATTAAGAAGCAAGCTCCCAACGTTGCAAGAATGAAAATTTTAGGTGCTAACGTAGTTGAAGTTACCGAAGGCTTGCAGACCCTTAAAGAAGCAGTTGATGCGGCATTCGCGGCGTACTGTAACGAATATAAGGACGCTATTTACTGCATAGGCTCTGTTCTCGGCCCTCACCCCTTCCCTCTTATGGTGCGTGATTTCCAAAGCGTTGTGGGCATTGAAGCAAGAGAGCAGTTTTTGGAAATGACGGGGGAGCTTCCCGATGCGGTTGTCGCCTGTGTTGGTGGCGGCTCTAACGCTATGGGTATGTTTGCAGGCTTCCTTAACGACCCCGTTGATATCTACGGTGTTGAACCCCTTGGCAGAGGGCCTGCTCTCGGCGACCACGCCGCAAGTCTTATGTACGGTACCGAGGGTATTATGCACGGCTTTAACAGTATAATGCTTAAGGACGAAAACGGCGAGCCTGCACCCGTTTATTCCGTAGCCAGCGGTCTTGACTACCCATCCTCCGGCCCCGAACACGCATTCCTTCACGATTTGGGCAGAGTTAAGTATGACGTGGTTGACGACGAAGAGACCGTGGACGCCTTCTATAAGCTTTCCAGACTTGAAGGTATAATCCCTGCAATCGAAAGCTCCCACGCTGTTGCATACGGTATAAAGCTTGCTAAAAAGATGGGCAGAGGCTCTGTACTTATCAACCTTTCCGGCAGAGGCGATAAGGATATGGACTATATTATAGAAAAATACGGAATACGCTAAAAAGCGGATAATTTTGTATTGACAAATCGCTTTTAAAGTGATACTCTACAAGCGGTGTGTTTTTAATGCACGCCACGGATATTTATAAAGGAGTGACAAAACCCATGGAACTGATTTACAAAGGCAAAACTAAAGACGTTTATAAGCTTGAAAACGGCAACGTACTGCTTAAGTTTAAGGATGACTGCACAGGCAAAGACGGCGTTTTTGATCCCGGTGAAAACTCTGTCGGTTTGACAATTGACGGTATCGGCAAGGCAAACTTGCAGACCTCCGTATATTACTTCGAAATGCTTAAGGAAGCAGGCATCAAAACACATTATGTTAACGCCAATGTAGATGATGCTACTATGGAAGTGCTCCCTGCAACCGTTTTCGGTCACGGTCTTGAAGTTATTTGCAGACTTGTTGCAACAGGCAGCTTTATCCGCAGATACGGCGAATACATGAAGGACGGCACCCCTCTTGAAGGCGGTTACGTTGAATGCACCTTCAAGAATGACGAAAAGGGTGACCCCCTTGTTACCTCCGAAGGTCTTGCGGCTCTTGGCGTTATGAGCGAAGAGATGTTTGCAAGCATGAAGGAACAGACACTTAAGATAACAAAGATCGTTGCTGACGACCTTAAAACCATAGGTCTCGACCTTTGGGACATTAAGTTTGAGTTTGGTTACAACAACGGCGAGGTTATTCTTATTGACGAAATCGCTTCCGGTAATATGCGTGTTTACAAGGGCAACACAATTGTGGACCCTGTTGAACTTACCAAACTTATACTCAACAGATAGATGTAATTCCCACACAGACAAAAGCGGAGAGCATAATGCTCTCCGCTTGACTTTTATACATACATTACTCAAATGGTCTTACACGCAATTCTGCACCAATACTTTTCGCAAGGGCGTCACATTTTTCAATATCTTCATCGGGCAAGGTGGTTTCCACAACGGAAAGCACCACTTTTTTTACCTTAGGTACGCAAAGACGCGCAAACTCTATAAGACCTTCATAAGCCTTTATGCCAAATTCGGGCAGGCACAGCGCCGCATAATCTTCGGCGTTGGCACAGTTAAGGCTTACGGAAATTATGTCAACTACTCCTTTAAGCATAGGCGTAATATCTTTACCGTTAATAAGGTTGCCGTGGCCGTTGGTGTTTATGCGTATACTTATGTCTGACTTGAGTTTAACAGCTTTTGCAACAGCTATAAGGGTGTCAATACACTCCGTAGGTTCACCGTAGCCGCAAAACACTATTTCGTCATATTTGCTAAGGTCATATTTTTCAAGGTCGGCAATAACCTCTTCCGCCGTGGGCTCACGCTCCAGCCACAAGCTGTCGCTTCCGTAAACACCGTCTCCGTTTTGTCTTATGCAAAAGGTGCAGGAATTGGAACAACGGTTGGTTAAGTTTATATAGATACCGTTTTTAACGGTGTAGCTTATGGTCACTTCACTTACTCCTTTATGCCGAAAAAACGTTTTGCATTCTCACGTGTCAATGTTTCTATAAACTCGTAGCTTTCGCCGCGCAGTTCGGCAATTTTTTCGATTATATGAGCCACATAACCGCTGTGGTTGCGTTTGCCCCTGTGGGGTACGGGGGTAAGATACGGGCAGTCGGTTTCCACCATTATTCTGTCATTATAGGTGGCAAGCGCCGCCTCACCTGTTTTTACGTTCCCCTTAAAAGTAACGGGGCCGGAAAAAGATAGATACCAGCCTGCTTTTTGCAGTATTTTTGCGGTCTCTGCACTGCCGGAAAAGCTGTGAAAAACACCGCGCACATTAGGATGCCGAAGCACTGCGTCAACGCAGTCTGCATGAGCTTCCCTATCGTGGATGACCACGGGAACATCCAAGCGTTCTGCCATACAAAGCTGGCGCTCAAATACCTCTTTTTGCACCTCTCTGGGAGAAAAATCGTAGTGGTAGTCCAGGCCTATCTCCCCAAGGGCAACCGTTTTGGGGTCGGATAGCATAGCCTCTATGGCATCGAAAGCCTTATCGTCCGCACTTTTAGCATCGTGAGGATGGATGCCCACGGCGCAGTACATACGCTTGTACTTGTGGGCGAGAGCAAGACTTGCCTCCGAGGAGCGCACGTCGCAACCGCAGTTTACGGCGGCGTAAAGCTTACCGCTTCCGAAAAGTTCGTCAAGGACCTCGTACCTGTCCTCGTCAAAACGGCGGTCGTCATAGTGAGCGTGAGTATCAAATATCCCGCTCTCAAATAAACTATCGTAAGCCATATTATCTTATGCGTGTGCCGGGCGCTACTTCATCGCTAAGCTCGATAACACGCACGGTCTCTTCACCGGATGCCAAAATCATACCGCAACTTTCAACACCTCTAAGCTTTACAGGTGCAAGGTTTGCCACAAGAGCAAGGGTCTTGCCTATAAGCTCCTCGGGCTTATAAAACTTTGCGATACCGGATACTACCTGACGCTTACCAGCACCGTCGTCTACTATCAAACGAAGTAGTTTATCAGACTTGGGCACAGGCTCGCACTCGAGCACTTTACATGCGATAAGCTGTACCTTTGCGAAATCGTCAATACAAATCTGAGGGATTTCTTCCTTCTTTTCTTCCTTTGCAGGTTGCTTTTTGGCTTCTTCTGCCGCACGCTCTGCCGCAAGCTTCTCAAAGAACTCTTTTTCATCTATACGGGCGAAAAGCACACCTTCTGCCTTAACTGCGTTACCTGTTGCAGTGTACTTAAAGCTGCCTGTAGAGTCAAATTCCCTACCCTCGCCTTCAAAGCCGTATATAGCCGCAACCTTATCCGAGGTATCGGGAATGTAGGGATACATAAGAACGTGTGCCTGACGGATACCTTCCACCAAGTTAGCAAGCACGGTTGCAAGCTTACCCTTATCGTCGGGGTTCTTTGCAAGTACCCAAGGTGCGGTATCGTCTATATATTTATTGCAGGACTTAAGGAAAGCAATAACAGCGGAAACAGCCTCGGAAACCTTAAGCTCTTCCATCTTCTGCACAAAGGTGTTTTTGCATTCTGCGGCGGCGGCATAAAGAGCTTCGTCCTTATCGGTTGCCGTATTTGGCGCAGGGATAACACCGTCAAAATATTTGCTTATCATAGAAGCGGTGCGGCTTACAAGGTTGCCGTAGATGTTTGCAAGGTCGGTATTACAGCGTGTAATGACATTCTCATAGGTTATGCTGCCGTCGTTAAGCAAAGGAAGCTCGGAAAGCAGGTAGTATCTTACCCTGTCAAGCCCGAACTGCTCTATAAGCTTATCGCCGTAAAGAGCGTTACCCTTAGACTTACTCATCTTATCCTCGCCAACCAAAAGCCAAGGATGACCTACTACCTTCTTAGGTAACGGCTCGCCAAGTGCCATAAGTATGATGGGCCAGTAAATTGTATGGAAACGCACTATATCCTTACCTATAACGTGAAGGTCTGCGGGCCAAAGCTTTTTGTATTGCTCTGTGGGGCTTTCTGTATCGTAACCGATGGCGGTTATATAGTTGGAAAGCGCATCTACCCATACGTATATAACGTGCTTATCGTCAAAGGTAACGGGGATGCCCCAATTGAAGGTACTGCGGGACACGCACAGATCCTGAAGACCGGGACGCAGGAAGTTGTTTAGCATCTCATTCTTTCTGGCGGCGGGCGTTATAAAATCGTCGTGAGTTTCAATATACTCAATAAGTCTGTCCTGATACTTGGAAAGTCTGAGGAAGTAAGCCTCCTCCTTAGCAGGAGAAACAGGTCCGCCGCAATCGGGACAACAACCGTCCTTAAGCTGGGCAGAGGTCCAGAAAGACTCGCAGGGAGTGCAATACATACCCTCGTATGCGCCTTTATATATATCGCCTTGGTCATAAAGCTTTTTGAATATCTTCTGCACGGTCTTAACGTGGTAATCGTCGGTAGTTCTTACAAAACCGTCGTTGCTTATGCCGAACATCTTCCACATATCCTTGATACCGCCTGCAATACCGTCAACATACTGCTGAGGGCTTATGCCTGCTTTTTCTGCGTGGTTTTGTATCTTTTGACCGTGTTCGTCAGTGCCCGTAAGGAAATACACGTCATAACCTCTCTGACGCTTATAACGGGCAAGGCAGTCCGTAAGTACTATCTCGTAAACATTGCCTATATGAGGCTTTTGCGAAGTATAAACTATCGCAGTAGTAATATAATACTTTTCTTTCATCTATACATTCTCCTCTTCGGATATTTTGTTTTTCTTTTTTTGTATTCTAAGCTCTTTAAAAAAGCTTGAAAGCAGCTCTGCGCACTCCTCTTCCATAACTCCCGAAACTATCTGCGGCTTATGATTATAAGGCAACGCCGCCAAATCCACAAGACTGCCGAAGGAGCCTGCCTTACCGTCGGAGGCACCATAGACAACACGCCTTATCCTTGCGTTGATTATTGCACCTGCACACATGGCGCAAGGCTCAAGGGTCACGTACAGGTCGCAATCGTTAAGCCGCCAACACCCCAGCTTTTTGCAGGCACGGTTGATGGCAATTATCTCAGCGTGACAAAGGGCGTTTTTGCGTTTTTCCCTGAAATTTCTGCCAGTCGCAATAATCTCCCCATCCTTGACGATAACCGCACCGATGGGTGTTTCCCAATCCTTATAGGCAGCTTTGGCACGTCTTAACGCCGCTTTCATATAAAATTTATCGTCCATATATCTAACATTCCCCAGTTTGTTAAGCCATTATATCATCATTTTACCGAAAATGCAAGATTGTGCATATAATTTTAAAAAAACTCTTGTATTTTTCCTTATTTTGTTATAAAATACAAGCAATGAAAAATTTTTTGGAGGTATTTTTATCATGGCAGTAAAAGTTGCTATTAACGGTTTTGGCCGTATAGGCCGTCTCGCTTTCAGACAGATGTTCGGTGCTGAGGGTTACGAAGTTGTTGCAATCAACGACCTCACCAGCCCCAAGATGCTCGCTCACCTTCTTAAGTATGACACAGCTCAAGGTAAGTACGCTTTGGCAGACACCGTTTCTTACACTGAAAACGTTGACGAAAACGGCAAGGTTGTTGGCGGCTCTATCACCGTTGACGGCAAGGAAATCACCATCTACGCTAAGGCTAACGCTGCAGAACTTCCCTGGGGCGAAATCGGCGTTGACGTTGTTCTTGAATGCACCGGCTTCTACACCTCTAAGGCTAAGAGCCAGGCTCACATAGACGCAGGCGCTAAGAAGGTTGTTATCTCTGCTCCCGCAGGCAACGATCTTCCCACCGTTGTTTTCGGCGTTAACGAAGGCATCCTTAAGGCTGAAGACGCTATTATCTCTGCTGCTTCCTGCACCACCAACTGCCTCGCTCCTATGGCTAAGGCACTTAACGACTACGCTCCCATCTCCTCCGGTATTATGACCACCGTTCACGCTTATACCGGCGACCAGATGATCCTTGACGGTCCTCACAGAAAGGGCGACCTCAGAAGAGCAAGAGCAGGCGCAGAAAACATCGTTCCCAACTCCACCGGCGCTGCAAAGGCTATCGGTCTTGTTATTCCCGAACTTAACGGCAAGCTTATCGGCTCCGCTCAGAGAGTTCCCACCTGCACCGGTTCCACCACTATCCTCGTTGCAGTTGTTAAGGGTAAGGACGTTACCAAGGAAGGCATCAACGCTGCTATGAAAGCCGCTGCTACCGCTTCCTTCGGTTACAACGAAGACGAAATCGTTTCTTCCGATATCGTTGGCTCTACCTACGGCTCCATCTTCGACGCTACCCAGACCATGGTTGCTAAGATCGATGACGACACCTATCAGGTACAGGTTGTTTCTTGGTATGACAATGAAAACAGCTACACCAGCCAGATGGTAAGAACTATTAAGTATTTCGCAGAACTTAACTAATTAAAAATTTTGCATAAGATAAACGGCGCCTTCAAAGCGCCGTTTATTGTTATATTTTGTGAGGTATTGTTATGGCAAAGAAAAACAACGCAAAGCTTTTAAAGACTGAAGAACGCCTAAAGAAAGCAAAAAGAACGCAAAAGCTTAACGATATTATAGCCTATGTGCTTGCAGGTATTGCCCTTGCGGCGGTTGTGGGACTGATAATATATTCCTATACCAAATAAACACACAAAAAAACGCCTGTGCAGTTTCCAACCGCACAGGCGTTTAATTATTCCTAAGCTTTTTCGGCTTTTATCTTACCCTGAACCACTTCAAGGAAATAGCCTGCAACTGCGCCGCCTGCAAGAGCAAGCATACACCACAGAGCGTGCATTGTTCCGTTGAACTCTATGGGAATAAGAAGCACCGTGGAAGCGAATACCGCACCCATTACCAAATGGTAACCGATGGATGTCTTCTTCTCGAACAGGTAATTCATAGGCTTTGCAAAGATTATAACCGTTGCCAATGCGCCGATACCTACAGGTATCACAAAGCTTGGAACAACAGAGAGATCAAGCTTTGCAAGAGCTGCAAAATTTTCGGTCATGGGCTTGAACAAGCCGAGGCACATAAGGGGTGAAGAAAAGCTCATACCCGGCATAACGATACTAAGGGCAAAGCACACGCCGACAATAATAAATCCACCAAAGTTTGCGCTTACCGCCAAGTTCGCCTGAGGAAGCATTTCGTTTATCATTTGTGCCATTTGAGTGCTTTCATCATCGGCAAGGAAGGAAAGCACAAGCACCATAACAAGAAACATTACTGCAAGAACGCCCCAGGATGCACCTGTACGCTTGGTCTCCCCTGCTTCTTTCCAAAGAGAAGGAAGCGTACCGAGCAAAAGACCGAGGAATATGCTTTGCATAAGTATCGCATCCTTGGACAAAAGCCAATCCAGAACGCCTGCAAATCCCACGAAGCCGATCACTATACCTATACAGGTGGGAAGCAATAAACGCCAATGCTTTTTAACGCCCACGAAGGGGTGGGATATGGTTTCCATAAGAGGTCTGTATATACCGAAGATAACGCACATTACACCGCCGGAAAGACCGGGAAGTATTGCGCCGATGCCAATAAAGGCACCCACGAGCACAGTTAATACTATGTGCCCTATTTTATTTTCTTTTTTCTGACTCATAAGCTATTACCTATCCTTTTCATAAGGCTTATCGCCGTTTTCGCCCTCGTTTTCCGTATCGCCGCTTACCGCTTCAACGGCATCACCGTTTTCGCTGTCGCCCGAAAACTCTCTAACCATCCAGACAACAACCGTGCCTATAACGTAAAGCAAAACAAGCAAAATCAAAAGTAAAACTATTGCGGTCCTGCCGTCCTTGCGGTTCTTTTCCTGCTTTGCCACGTTTGCCAAAGCTCTCTCCACAGCTTCTGCTTTTTTAATCTGCTCTTCTTCGTTAACTATCTCAAGCCGCTTGCCAACTTCCAAACGGTGGCGGTGGACGTAGTTTGGGTCGTGGGAGTTTTTGATACGGTCAAGTTCGCTGTCAAGACGCTGTTTTGTCAGGTTGGTCAGCTGCCACTCCTTATCTCTGCCGCAGGAAACGCAAGTCTTTGCATCAATGAGATTTTTTGTACCGCAACAGCAAAGCCACACTCTGTTGGAGGTTTGGGGGATAAGCTTAATGGGGTGCTCCTCTTCCCTGCGCATATATATGTTAAGCTTGCTGTATGCGTAGCGCAGGTCCTCATCCAGCTCTTTAAACGCGGTGTATTTTTTACCGCTGAGAAGATTAACCGTTTCCGTAGTGCCATCTGTATATACAACGGTACGTATTTCAAACTCTATCTTACGGCAATAGGAGTACGGAAGCTTAATAAGCACCGACTCGCCAAAGCTTTCCCCTTCACGTATGTAGGGCGGAACAACCTTATCCTTGAAGCCGTATTTCTCCCAAAAGGTTTCCTTGGCATCGTTTTGCATCTTGCGGATACCGAAGTTTTTGTTTTGCGCCGAGTATATCCAATCTATGCGGCGAGTGGCTATGTTAGAAGTACCTTCATACAAATACAGACGCACGGCAAGAGATTTTATATCCGTTTTAGAGGTGTTTTGGATTTTAAATATACCAAAGACCTCACCCGTATCGGTATCGGTAACGGTATAGCCCTCCAGTACCTCTACAGGAGAATTGTCGTATATCCGGCTGAAGTCCAGATATTCTATAACCCTGAGGGGTCTGATTAAATCCTCACGGACACGCCGTTTTTCTTTTCTTGTAAGCTTTATACCCTCGGTGCGTACCAAGCAACACACCCCCTTTTAAGTTTTAGTATACACTCCCCTGCCGCAAATTGCAATAGTTTGTCCACATAAAGCTTGAAATTATATTCCTTTAGAGGTATAATTAGTGTACTAACGTGAAAGTAAGGAGTAAACAATAATGAGGAATGCCATAAAAAACGCCAAGCTTTTTGTTTGTGATATGGACGGCACCGTTTATTTAGGCGAGCGTGTGCTTGACGGTGCTTTGGAATTTGTGAAAAGGGTTAAGGAAAGCGACAAGGAATTTTTATTTTTCACAAACAACGCTTCACGCCGCAAAGAAGACTATTTGGAAAAACTTGAACGTTTGGGGTTTGGTAAGTGCGAGCTGATGACATCGGGCGATGTTACCATAAGCTATTTGCAAAGGCACTATCCGAATAAAACCGTATACGTTTTAGGTACTGAAGCGTTAAGGAACAGTATGCGTGCGGAAGGCATTAAGCTTGTTGATGACGCTTCTGCGGATATTGTTGTTTCCAGCTTTGACACAGAGCTTACATACGAAAAGCTATGTATTGCCTGTGACGGAGTGAGAAACGGCGCCGTATATTTATCCACCCATCCCGACTACAACTGCCCTACCGACGGCGGGTTTATACCCGACAGCGGTGCAATTGCCGCATTGATTACCGCCTCTACAGGCAGAACACCTAAATATTTGGGCAAGCCCTACAAGGAAACGGCAGAAGCTATTTGCGCATTAAAGGGAGTTGAACCCAAGGAATGCATCTCTATAGGTGACAGACTGTATACGGATATAGCTATGGCTAAAAATTCGGGGATGACATCCATACTTGTACTAAGCGGAGAAACAAAAGAAAATGATGTTACCGAGACAAATCGCCCCGATTTCATTGTGAAAAGTGTTGAAAATTTAACAAGTGTTTTGTGAAAAACGCTGAAATTTTAATGACGCTTTTTTTAACATTTACTTAATGTCCGACTTATGATATAATTATGATGTATTTTTACACGGAGGTATATCGAAATGAAAAAGGTACTTATTAAAGCTTTAGCGGCAGTTTTGGCTATATGCACTCTTGTCACCTGTGCCGTTTTCACAAGCGGAGCGGAAACTTACGTTACATACAGAACAGGCGCAAACGCTGCCCACGCTAATTACAAATCAAGTAATTTTTATAAGAATTTAATGAAGGTTCCTCTTACCGGTGATGGCAGAACTGACGTTGTGGCAGTTGCGCTTTCTCAGGTTGGCTACGAAGAAGCTAACTCTTTGTCCGGCCTTGGCGGTACTTCCGGCGGTAGCAGCAACTACACCGAATACTGCTACAACATGGGCGACTGGGGCTCCGGCTACGGCGGCAGCAGTTATGCTTGGTGCGCTACCTTTGTATCTTGGGCTTTGTATCAGTCCAGATGCTCTAACCAAATGGGCTATTCTTATTGGTGCCGTAATCATACGGGTGACAAGTCTTATATTTGGTGCGAGGTTAGCTGTTCCCAATGGGCTAATCAGCTAAGAAGATACGGCTATTTTAAATATTCCGCACAGAACGGCGGTACATATAAGCCCCAACCCGGCGACCTTATATTCTTTGACTGGGCAGGCGGCTCCTCAGGCGAAGACCACATCGGTATAGTTGTATATTCCGACAGCAGCAAGGTTTACACTATTGAAGGTAACACCAGCGACTCTGCAGGGCTTGAGGATAACGGCGGCGGTGCATACTTTAAGTCTTACTCTCTCAGTTACGGTTACATAACCGGTTACGGCGTACTCCCCTACAATACCAACTCCTCCGTTCCCGATATAGACTACAGCGGTGCTAACCCCACCCCCGGTCTTTATATGGCGACCAACAGCTCAAAGTACGTTTACCCCACCGCAACCTCTACAAGCTATTCTCACACTATTCCAAAGTACTCTATGTTTGAGGTTACGGAAATTGCATCTAACGGGATGCTTAAGGTTAAGGCTACCATCAGCGGCTCTACCGTAACAGGCTACATAAAGAACAACAGTGACAGAGTTGTACAGATCTCTACCAGTCAGGTTGACGGTCTCAGCGATGCTATGGCAGCGGCAGAGGCTATCTATTATGCAGATTACAGCGAAAGCATCCTTGCACAAATACGCAGCAAATACGCAGAAGCAAAGACCCTTTCTGCCTCTTCTTCCGCAACTTACGCACAAAAGAAAGCTTGTGCAGATGCACTTAACGCTCTTATTGCACGCAAAGGCGAAGGGACCCTTGCACCCGAAGGCGTTTATATTACAGCTTATAACACAAAGATCAAAACAGAAAACTGTAACATCTTTACCCCTTCATTCGGCACGGTAACGGCAACTGCGGCAAACCACAAGTGGACCTACAACGTTATTGCAAAATGGGATACCAAGGAGAACGCTTACCTTATCTCTTCTATCACAAGCCCTCAGGGTGAGAACATTAAGGACGTCACCTTAGCTTCAGATGAGATACTTATAGCCGTACATATTGAAGGTACCGCAACTGCAACCCACAGTGACGAAAATTATGCAGCTTTAACCAAAGCGAAGGTTGGTGACAAGCTTACCTTCTACGGCACTGACCCCAAAACCGCAAGCAGCAGCGTTGGTATGTACTTCACCTTCGAAACCATCGCCTCCCCCGGCGACCTTGACGGTGACAAGCAAATCTCTACCACCGATTTCCTTATAATGAGAAAGCACGTATCCGGTAAAAACACCTTGCCAAGCGACTATACATTCCGTGCCGACTTGGACAGCAACGGTGCTATTAACACAACCGACCTGGTTATTCTCAGAAAAAAGCTGGCTAACAAACAGTAATAGCAAAAAACGAAAGCAGATGCTCAACTTTAAGCATCTGCTTTTTCTTTACTGCAACTCTATATCGGGGCACAGCCCGTGTGCCGCCATTGCCTTGATATACCCCGCTTCTGCTGTTATGCGCCTGCGGCCAAGCTCCGTACTGCGCCAATCCTCACGGCTTACAATGCCGTGTGCGGCGTGGGGATATATCCTTATTGTACGGGGCAAAACCGACTCTGCTATAAGCAGACTGCGGCGCATATGGTAAAGGGAAGTTATAAGAAGCATATCCTTAACCTCAGATATATAATCGAAAGCACGGTGCATTGCAAGTGTGCCGCCGATCATATTCTCTATGGTGGTTCTTGCCAACTCGTCAAGTATTATGTCTTCATCGGGTACACCCTGTTCCAAGGCAAAGCGACGCATATATTCCGCCTCGGTCACTCTGCCGTACTCCGTATCCCAATAAACGCCGCCGCTGAACACAAGCTTTTTACAAAGTCCTTCCTTGTAGCACCTAACCGCTTCCGGCGTTCTGTCCACATTGGGATTAGAGGTGCCCAAAACAAGCGCCGCCTGGCAAAGGGGCGGTGTGGGCTCGCCGCCGTATTCAAAAATCAAACGTTCCAAAATATCGTCGGGTAAGGTCTTAACATCAACCTCCGTAATTTTCATAAACGCACCTCCTGCACACAAACAGGATACCACAAAGCTATGTTACGGTCAATAAAAACTTGACATTTTTATAAATTTTGGCTATATTCTAATATGTAAACTAAAGCTAAAGGGAGACATAAAATGAAGAAGCAATTACTTGAAAAATACGCAAAGCTTATTATAAACGTGGGTATAAACCCCAACAAAGGTCAAAAGCTTGTTATATCCTGCCCCGTTGAGTGTGCAGAATTCGGCAGGCTTTGCCTTAGCGCCGCATACGACGCAGGTTGCGGAGAGGTTATAATGAATTGGAGCGACGACTACTGCTCAAGAGAGACCTACCTTAAAGCGGATGCCGAAGTTTTTGAAAGCTTTCCCGCTTGGCGCAAGCTGTTTTTTGACGACTTGGCAGCAGAAGGAACGGCAAGGCTTTCCATATACGCCTCCGACCCCGAAAACCTTAAGGGTGTTGACCCCAAACGTATAAGCTCTTTCCAAAAGGTGTCAGGCAAAGCTTTGGAAAGCTTCCGCACATTGCAAATGAAAAACGCCTTCCCTTGGTGCGTTGTTTCCGTGCCCATTGACTCTTGGGCGAAGAAGGTTTTTGCGAACAAAGAAGAAAATGAGGCCGTAGAAGCCCTTTGGGATGCAATACTAAAGACGGTCCGCATAGACGAAGAAAGTGATCCCGTAAAGCTTTGGAAAGAACACATAGCTTTGCTGACCCAGCGCAAAAACAAGCTTAACAGCTACAAGTTTAAGTATATAAAGTACAAGAACAGCTTAGGTACAGACCTGACCGTAGAGTTGCCCGAGGGTCATTATTGGGAGGCAGCAAGCGAAAAGGCAGGCACAGGGCAAATTTTTGTGCCCAATCTGCCCACAGAGGAAATTTTCACAGCACCTAAATACGACGGTGTAAACGGTGTTATATGCGCGTCAAAGCCATTAGTGCTTGACGGCAACGTAATAGAAAACATACGCTTTGTGCTTAAGGACGGCAAGATTGTAGAGGCTTATGCCGACACTGCTGAAGAAGTGCTTAGAAACGCAATAGCAGTTGACGAAGGCGCCTCCTATTTAGGCGAGGTTGCCCTTGTGCCTTATGACTCCCCTATATCCAATACAGGCATTCTGTTTTACAACACCTTGTTTGACGAAAATGCATCCTGCCACTTTGCTTTCGGAGACTCCTACCCTACAATCGAGGGCGGCAACAATATGAGCCCCGAAGAGCTTAAAGCCGCAGGACTTAACAGCTCTATGACTCACGAGGACTTTATGGTTGGTACGCCCGACCTTTCCATCATCGGCGTTACCCACGACGGTGTGGAAATTGAGATATTTAAGGACGGCAACTTTGCATTTTAAGTTTATACTCAATTTATATTTCATTAAGACTTATTTAAGGCTTTGAGATTATTATGTAGACAAGAAATCGAATTACATTGCGTTTTGCAGTGCTGATTGTTTTCGTATTATAATTCTCCTCAAATTCGGCAGAGGGTGTGTAGGCTCGTTCCTACACACCCTTTGTCGTTGCATTGAAAAAGGGTTGTGAAAAAATTCACAACCCTTCAGACCGCTGACAAAGGCACAGAACACGAAAAAGAAATATTTTTCATTGCCATAAGAAAGAAAATCCGAGGACAAACTCCTCGGGTTTTCTATATCTTTGTGTTTTTTAGTTTAAAACGGACCTCGGCTCACAGTACTTATCGGGGTCCCCACAAAAATGTTTTTTGTGGGGTGATTTACAGTTCTCGCCTCGGTTCGTCTTATCTGCACTCTTTCTCAGCGCTCTGCCAAGCTGATGACAAGGTTTGTCATCAGCTTGAGGGTTGTGAAAAAATTCACAACCCTTCTTAACTATATTTTCTTATTTGCCGTTACTGTTTTTAAGCGTAACGTCGTGATAGCCGCCCTCTACTATACTTGTAGCGGAAACAACGGTGATGCGTGCGTTCTTCTGCAGGTCGGGGATATTGGTTACGCCGCAGTTGCACATGGTGGACTTAACCTTATAAAGGCTCTTGTTAACATTATCCTTAAGACTACCTGCGTAAGTAACGTAGGAGTCAACACCTTCTTCAAAGGAAAGACCGGTCTTGCCGCCCAAGTCATAGCGCTGCCAGTTACGGGCACGGTTACTACCCTCGCCCCAATATTCCTTAACGTAGCTGCCGTTAACAAAAAGCTTTTCTGTGGGGCTTTCGTCAAAGCGTGCAAAGTATCTGCCAAGCATAAGGAAGTCTGCACCCATAGCCAAAGCCATAGTCATGTGGTAATCGTGAACTATACCGCCGTCGGAGCAAACGGGAACATAAATGCCCGTCTTTTCAAAATACTCATCTCTTGCCGCTGCAACCTCCTGAAGTGCGGTTGCCTGACCTCTGCCTATACCCTTCTGCTCTCTTGTGATGCAGATAGAACCGCCGCCGATACCAACCTTTACGAAGTCTGCGCCGGCTTCGGCAAGGAACATAAAGCCGTCACGGTCAACAACGTTGCCTGCGCCAACCTTTACACTGTCACCGTACTTAGCACGGATAAAGTCCAAGGTCTTCTTCTGCCAACAGCTGTAACCCTCGGAAGAGTCAATACAAAGCACGTCCGCGCCTGCTTCTACAAGTGCGGGAACGCGCTCTTCATAGTCCTTGGTGTTTATACCAGCACCAACGATGTAGCGCTTTTGTTTATCAAGAAGTTCATAGGGGTTTTCTTTGTGTTGGCTATAGTCCTTACGGAAAACAAGATAAAGAAGCTTACCGTCTGAAGATATAATGGGAAGCTGATTGATCTTGTTTTCCCAAATTATATCGTTAGCTTCCTTGAGTGTGGTGTTTTCCGGTGCAGTTATCAGCTGGTCAAAGGGAGTCATAAAATCAGAAACCTTAGCATCCATCTGCATACGGCTTACACGGTAATCACGGCTTGTTACAAGACCCACAAGCTTGCCGTTTGCCATACCGTTATCGGTAATAGCTATAGTGTTATGGCCTGTACGCTGTACCTCTGCCAGTACGTCTGCAAGGGTCGCATCCGGAGCAAGATTGCTGTCGCTTACAACAAAACCTGCTTTGTGCGCTTTAACACGTGCAACCATTGCCGCCTCATCCTCGATAGACTGAGAACCGTAAATAAAGGACACGCCGCCCTCTTTCGCCAAAGCTATTGCCATAGTGTCGTTGGAAACACTTTGCATTATTGCGGAAACCATAGGGATATTCAAATATATGTCAGATTCCTCACCCTTCTTGTATTTTACAAGAGGAGTACGCAAGGAAACGTTTGCAGGAATACAATCCTCAGAGGTGTAGCCCGGAACAAGCAAATATTCGCTGAAGGTACGTGAAGGCTCACTGTAATAATACGCCATAATTATTCTCCTTTCAGTTTGTCCTCAAAAATCATCCGCAGTAGATGGGATATTTCTCACAAAGCTCGATAACCTCTTTGGTTATTCTGTCCTTGTTACCCTCGAAATCACTAACAACATCTGCAAAGAAGCCTGCTATTTTAAGCATATCTTCTTCCACAAAGCCTCTTGCGGTAATAGCAGGAGTACCAACACGGAGACCGCTTGTAACCGTGGGCTTTTGAGGGTCGTTGGGAACAGAGTTTTTGTTTGCGGTTATATGTACTTCGTCAAGTCTTGCTTCCAGCTCCTTACCTGTTATGCCGCTGTCTCTGAGGTCAAGAAGCATAAGATGGTTATCCGTACCGCCTGTTACAAGCTTAAAACCTTTGTCAAGCAATGCGGTGGCAAGTGCGCTTGCATTTTTAACTATCTGCTTTTGGTATACCTTGAACTCGTCCTTCAATGCTTCACCGAAAGCAACGCCCTTAGCGGCGATGATGTGCATAAGAGGACCGCCCTGTGTACCGGGAAATACTGCCTTATCTATCTGCTTAGCAAGACTTTCCTTACAGAGAATAAGACCGCCGCGAGGACCTCTGAGAGTCTTATGGGTGGTTGTGGTAACAACATCCGCATAAGGTACAGGGGAAGGATGCTCTCCTGCGGCAACAAGGCCTGCGATATGAGCCATATCAACCATAAGATATGCGCCTACAGCGTCTGCAATCTCTCTGCAACGCTTAAAGTCTATTGTGCGGGGATACGCACTTGCGCCTGCAAGAATGAGCTTGGGTTTATGTTCAAGTGCCAAAGCATACATTGCATCGTAATCGATACGCTGAGTCTCTTCGTTAAGACCGTAGGGGATTATGTTAAAGTATTTACCGGAAATGTTAACAGGAGAACCGTGGGAAAGGTGACCGCCGTGAGCAAGGCTCATAGAAAGGACGGTATCACCGGGGTTAAGAAGCGCAAAGAAAACGGCAAGATTTGCGTTTGCGCCGCTGTGGGGCTGAACGTTTGCGTGCTCTGCACCGAAAAGCTTTTTAGCACGCTCTCTTGCAATTTCTTCTACTACGTCTACATAACCGCAACCGCCGTAATATCTCTTACCGGGGTAACCTTCTGCATATTTATTGGTAAGAACCGTACCTGCCGCAAGTAGTACTGCGGGGGAAACGATATTTTCGGAAGCAATGAGCTCTATATTATGACGCTGTCTTTTAAACTCGTCATTACAAGCCGCATAAATCTCTGCATCATAATTCTTAAGTTCATCAAAAAACATACTAAACATCCTCCTGCACTTATGGCGGAATTATTCACGAAGGAATACTAAAAGCCATTATAATATTATAGGTTATTTTAGCACATAAGCACGAATAAGTCAACCGCTTTCGCCTTAAAATTAATGTTATTCTACCCAAAAAAACGCCGTTTTTTCTATGTATGTTTGGTACTGAAAAACAAAACGCAAAAACTCCAAGGAAGCTGACAATTCCCCCTTAAAGTATGACGACTTCTTTGGGGCCGCCGACAAAAAGTGCGGCTTCTATTGAAGAAGCCGCACTTCAGTCTGTCGAAAAAGTCCAGTATAACTGGGCTTTTTTCTTTATGTTTGTGAAGAAATATGGTATAATGGGAGGGGTGATGAAAATGATAAAAAAGAATCAGGAAAAC
>SVRF01000072.1 GCA_015064945.1 Oscillospiraceae bacterium
CCTTTGCTTCGCGCAGATCTTTAATTCTGCTCGCAACGTCTTTCAAATTAAACTCCATGGTTTACTCCTTCCGTTTTCGTCAGCCTGTGTAAGGCTATTTTTTCGGATTTGAATAAAACAAAACAGACCCATCTCAAATATACTTTGAGACGGGTCTTTCAACTCGCGGTACCACTCAAATTGCGGACATATATCCGCCACTTTGCAGGCTCTAACAAGCCCTTGCTTTAACGCAGCATTACGGAAGAAGCCTACTAGCCCTTAAGTGTTCAGCCCTCCAACTCGGAAGTGATGGGTCATTGGAAAACTCTGCCATTGGCTCGCAGCAACCGCCAACTCTCTCAAGGCTCGGTGATCCGACCGTCTTCGTCATAGTTGTTTGTGATATTCAAATTTCTTTGCCTTGTATTATACTCAAGTAAAAACAGTTTGTCAATAGTTTTTTGTAAAAAATTAAAAAAACTTATTTTTCAAGCCCCAAAAGCCTTGCAGACTCGTCACGCATTTTATATTTAAGTATCTTACCCGCGGCGTTCATAGGGAACTCGTCAACAAACAGAAAATAACGGGGCACCTTGTGGCGTGCAATGTAGGCATTGCCGAACTCCTTCATCTCCGCTTCCGTTGCAGTCTCACCCTTGTGCAGTATTATCCAGGCACAGCATTCCTCACCGTACTTTTCGTCGGGCACGCCAACCACCTGTACGTCACGCACCTTGGGGTTGGTAAGGTAAAACTCTTCAATTTCACGGGGATAGAGATTTTCGCCACCGCGTATAATCATATCCTTAAGACGGCCCGTTACCTTGTAGTAACCGTCAGGGGTGCGACAGCAAATATCGCCGCTGTGCAGCCAACCGTCAGCGTCTATAGCCTGCGCCGTAGCCTCGGGCATCTTGTAGTAGCCTTTCATAATATTAAATCCGCGGGCAACAAATTCGCCGCTTTCGCCGTCGGGCAGCTCTTCACCTGTTTCGGGGTCAATAACCTTGCATTCCACGCCGGGGAAAGGACTGCCAACTGTCTCAACTCGGTGGTCGATATCCTCGTTAACCTCGCCCATGGTACAGCCGGGGGAGGCCTCCGTCTGACCGTAAACGGATATTATCTCACGCATATTCATCTCGTCTGCCGCGCGGCGCATAAGGTCTGCAGGACAGTTAGCTCCTGCCATAATGCCTGTACGCATATAAGAGAAATCCGTCTTTGCAAAATCGGGATGGTTAAACATTGCGATAAACATGGTAGGCACGCCGTTAAAGCAGGTTATATGCTCATCGTTAACACAGGCAAGGGAAGATTTAGGCGAAAAGTAGGGGATGGGGCAAAGAGTGCCGCCGTGGGTCATCATAGATGTCATGGAAAGCACCATACCGAAGCAGTGGAACATAGGTACCTGTATCATCATACGGTCGGCGGTTGAAAGGTCCATCCTGTCGCCGATGGTCTTGCCGTTGTTTACAATATTGCGGTGTGTAAGCATAACACCCTTGGGGAAGCCCGTAGTGCCCGAGGTGTACTGCATATTGCAAACGTCGTCGGGTCTGACAAGAGATGCACGTCTGCGTACCTCTTCAACGGGCACAAGAGATGAGCGGGACAGCATTTGCTCCCAAGTAAGACAGCCTTCCATAGAAAAGCCAACGGTAACAACATTACGCAAGAAGGGTAAGGCTTTGGAGTAAAGGGGCTTGCCGGGTGTAAGGTTTTCCAATTCGGGACAAAGCTGTTTTATTATCTCTTTGTAGTTAATGTCCTTGCAATACTCTATCATCACAAGAGTATGTGTGTCGGACTGCTTAAGCAAATACTCTATCTCGTGTATTTTGTAAGCCGTGTTAACGGTAACCAAAACAGCGCCGATTTTGGTAGTTGCCCAGAAGGTGATAAACCACTCGGGCACATTGGTCGCCCATACAGCTACGTGGTCGCCCGCCTTTACGCCTATGGATATAAGTGCTGCTGCACATTCGTCCACGTCACGGCGGAACTGCTTATAGGTTCTTGTATAGTCAAGGGTAGGGTATTTAAAGGCGTACTGGTCGGGATAAGTCTCCGCCATGGTATCAAGCACGTCACCGAAGGTAGCATCAATAACATCGTATTTCTTCCACACAAAGGTGCCTGTCTTTGCCCTGTTGTAATATGCACGGTCATAGCTCTTCTTTTTGCGGCCAAGGGAAGAGATGTAGTTTGCGAAATGGGTAAGAACTATATCCGCATCGTTGATCTCTTCATTCCAGGCGGCGCATATAAAGCCGTCAAAGTTAAGGGAGGAGAGGGCGTTGATAAGCTTTTCCACAGGCAGCTCACCTTCGCCTATCAAAACGGTCTTCCCGTCCTTCATATCACCAAGACGCACGTACTTAATATACGCACCAAGGGTTTTAATGGTGGTTTCCGCCGTTTCTCCTTCGCCGAAGTAGGTGCCTCTGACGTTCCAGGAAGCGCCGATGGCCGCAGAGGAGAAGAAGTTTATAATGTCAATAACCTTTTCCGTATTTGCAAGGTATCCTACAGTCTCAAACAAAATACCTACGTCCGCAGTTTCGGCACGCTTTATTGCCTTGTCAAGCTTTCCCTTAAGTTGTTCGTAGGGCAGTTCTTTTTCAAGGCGTACAATAATGTTGGCAACACCTGCGTTTGCCGCCATATCAATATATTTAAGCACAGTGTCCGCACAAGCCTCTTCGCTGTCCAAAGAGTGGGGATAGCTAAGGGCGGAAACCGCAAGTCCGCGGTTAACCAGCTTGCGCTTAGAGTCAGCAGTACGGTCACGGCGCAGAATACTGTCGTGATGGGTACTGCGTTCATTTAAAGCATCGTAAATCTCAAAGCCCGAAAAGCCGTAGTCGTAAGCATAACGGCAAAGCTCTATAAAGGAGGGGCGATTTACGTACTTTGTGGAAAAAACGATTTTCATTTTACTCCTCCTCAAACACAATCTTATTAAGGGCGTTGATGTATGCTCTTATGCTTGCCGCAACTATATCTGCGGAAATACCGTTGCCGGAATAAAGCTTGCCGTTATTTCTTAGTCTCACCAAGGCAGACCCCAAAGCTTCCTTGCCCTCGGTAACGGACTGTACCTGAAAATCGTCCAGCTCGTAGTGATAGCCTATGCACTGCTCAATGGCACGGAAGGCAGAGTCAATAGGACCGTCCCCTGTGCTTACACCGCATATAATGTCGTCGTTACATCTAAGCGTTACCTGCGACATAGAGCTTGTAAGGTTACTGCTGTTTGTTGTGTAGCTTTCAAGGTGATAGGTAGAGGGTGCCTGCATTGCCGTGCTTGCAATAAGCGCGTCAAGCTCCTTCGCTCCTACGGCGTCCTTCTTTTGGCATACCTGTATAAGCGCTTTGTGTACCTTGCCGCAGTCTGCTTCGGAAAGGTCATAGCCCAAAACGCTTGCCGCCTGTGCAACCTGAGCAATGGAGCTGTCGCAGTCAAGTAAAATCTTCTTCTTTTCGCTTACGGCGCTTTCGCTTTCGTAAACCTCGTGGTTTATCTTTGAAAGCATATCGTCAATGCTTGCGTGTATCTTTGTGTTGTTAAGTTCGGTCTTTATATTCAGCCTGTCGCCGCATACCTTAAGTGCGTCTGCCAGCTCGCCTGTTATAAGTACGTCTCCTCCTGCCATAGCACACTTAACACCGTCCGCTCCCTTGGAAATGGCGGCAACGGCGGCGGCAACAGCCATATTTATACGATCGGAAACCTGTACGTATACGGGCACATTTACTGCGTTTTTTACGTTTTCGGTAAGTGCGGCAATCTCTTCGGGGGTGGATATACCAGCATCGTCACACAGAGTAACGATGGTTGCGCCGCCTGCAACAGCTTCTTTGGCGGCGGTAATCACAAACTCTGCCTCCGCACGGGTAGCGTCAAGGGCAGAAAATTCCACATCTTCGCAAAGTCCCTTTGCCGCTTTTATAAGCTCTGCAATTTTTGCCGACATTTTGTCTGCTTTAATGTGGTAATTGTACTCCATTTGAACGGTAGAAACAGGAAGCTCTATCTGCAAACGGGGTCTTTTTGCGGTCTTAATGCATTCCCACGCATCAACTACAGAGGCAACTGTCGAGCCCACGGGTATAGCTACAACAGCGTTTTGAACGTTTTGCGCTATGGTTTTGTATATAATTGCATCCTCACGCAAATTTTTTATGGGGGCAAGCTCTACGCAGTCCGCACCGATAAGGTCTGCACAAACGGCAATAGCAGTCTTTTCGCGGAATAATAGGGCAACCTGACGGTCTGCGGAAAGCTTTTTAAGCGTGATGTCTGAGATGTTAACCTTTTTCATTATAAAAACCCTTTCATTAATAAAATGATGTACCAAGCCGAAAATGCAACAAAAAAACGCCACCGTCTCTTTGTTTCTTCAAAGAGACGAAAGCGCAAAACACAAATTTAAGCTTCCGCGGTACCACTCTTCTTCATCCCCTGCGGGATGCCCTCAGATGCCAACACATCCTTACCCTGTAACGGGAGCAACCCGTCTGCCATTAGCCCCAAAAAAGGTTCACAACAGCC
>SVRF01000031.1 GCA_015064945.1 Oscillospiraceae bacterium
AACCGGAGTATACGCAATATTTTTGATTGCTACACTACTTTTGCTTACTTTTACCCCTGCTTCTGCTCAGTTTGGTTACCCTTTCGCAGAAAAGAAACGGTCTTTTGTTTGTTACAAAAGGCCGTTTCTTTTCGATCAAGTGCATCTTACATAGCATTAAGTACGCCTTCGGCATGTGAAGGATGATACGCATCGCAAAGCACCTGCGGGCGTGGGTGACGCCCTTAACACTTGTTCAAAATAAAAGATTTAAATGCCCTTTCTGGAGATGATCTTAAAATTCGGTCTTGTTTGCAATTATCTTTGTCAAGTGATGTCAGTTCAAGATCATGCAACATTTTGTGAACTCTTAAAAAAGGTGGAGCGTATCAAACGCCCCACCTTTTTAAACCGTTCTTAAACTTAGCCTTTATTTGCAACAAGTTTTCTTAAAATTGCAAAGTCAGTAGTAGAAATCGTATTCGTGCCGTCAATATCGCCGGCTTTTTCGAAGCATCCCTTCAAAACATTTCTCTGCGCTACAGAAGCTCTCAAAGAAAGTAGGTCTGCTGTTGTAATAGCACCGTCACTGGTAACATCACCATCGATAACAATCGTATGAGAAACAAGGGTTTCGCCATCAACGATTAAGTTTACAGTATAACCTGTACCAACAACACCGGTAGTAATGGTATTACCGCCCATATCAAGAATCTTGATGTATTCTGCATCTTCATTGTACATAGAGATAACACTTGCGGCGGAAGCACCAACGGAGGTCCCAACCAAATAGTCGCCGTCTAAAGACACAGGCGAATTATCCTTAACGGAAAGAGAATCAGGATGCAAAGGTTTGCCACCGTTTACAAGAATATAGCCGGTTCCGCGGATGGTGTTGGTATCAAAAAATATACCGCAGAAAGTAAGATTATCACCAACAACTATTTCTGCTGCATAGTTATAATTAGCATAAGAGGTGTGGATTGCGAAAACAACATTGTTACCGCTGGCTGTAACACTCTTAGATGCGCCCTGCTCATAAATATTAGTTACCTTGTAGGTACCGTCTGAATTAGGCGAGCACATAAACACACGCCAATACACTGCAGTGAAAGCAGAACCTTTAGCCGCTGTCCAAATGGTACTGTTACTTGTACTCACACCACCGTTAATCTCGTTAACGGGTATATACTCAACATCTGTCGGATAAGAACCGTAATAAGGTCCCATCATAATCGTCTTTGACGTTGAAGCCGTGTTAGAAGGACCCACAGCTGTTACCGTTACAACGATATACTTACCGCTGCTTTGTGCGGGGATGGTAAAAGAAGTGCCCGTAGTGGAAGAAGATACGATGGTAGTTGCGGAGGTTGCACCGGGTTCGCCTGCGTAAAGCTTTGCAGTATAATTGTAAGAAGTTGCGTTCTTAACTGCAGCCCAACTTACAGAATGAGCGGCACCGTATGCAACTGTAGAATTGGTGGTAACTGTAGGAGCGGAAACCTTGTTATTGGTAACAGAAGCGCCGTACATAGCCAACATACCATTAGCAATAGCTAATGCCATTTGGTCAAAATATGTATCAAAAATAACGTTTTCGGAAGCAACATCTATAAAGCCAACTTCACACAAAACGGCAGGCATTGTAGTGTTTGTAAGAACTGTGTAAGCAGCCGTCTTCACGCCTCTGTCCCTCCAACAACCAATTGCCGTCATTTTATTGTGGATGTTGTTCGCAAGGTTTTTGCTGGAAGTACCACTGTAGTAATACGTTTCATAACCTACACCGCCGACACCTGAAGCGTTTCTATGCAGTGAAACAAAATAACTGAAGCTACCCGAGTTTGCACACTTTGCCTTATCGGAGGGAGAGTTATAAAAGTCGGTTGTACGAGTGAAAGCTACGGAATAACCTGAATCAATTATATGTCTGCCAACAGCAAGAGACAACCTCAATACGTCGTCAGCTTCGTGTCTGGAGCCCAAGCAAGCGCCGGGGTCGGACCCGCCGTGACCGGGGTCGATAATAAAGTTAGCAGATGTCTTGGTATTACCATTGATATCAACAGGAGAGGCGTATGCGCCGACTTCAATTGAGGGTACAATTGCTATTACGGAACAAATAATGCAAAAAGTCAAAAATAATGATAGTATTTTCTTCATAACAAAACCCTTTCCATTGTATATTTACGATATCATTATACCATATAGACATATAAATACAATAGCTAAACATTACAATTATTTATTATGTTATTTGTAAATTATACCCAAATCGCTTGCGGTATTTTACATTGACATTTATTTCTGTATATGTTATACTGCATTTGTATATTTGTGTTTGGAGGCGTATAAGAGTGCAAATATTATCGCTTAACGGCAACGGTTTTGATAAAGCAAAAACTATTTTTGCGAAAGTCGTACTGACTTTACTGTACATTGCTTTTCCCCCTTGCTGGCTTTTAGCCTTTTTTGGCTGTGGCTTGTACGGGCGAGTTTTTAAAAATAAAGTCACATCATTCTTTAATCGGTATATTGTTCCACCAATAGCTGTTGTTGGGTTGTTTTTCTATGTCTTTGCAGAAAACAATATATACCCCTTTGGTAGAAAAACCATCGCATGGTGCGACCTTACACAACAAGGTGTCCCCTATTGGATGAACTTTAAAAACGTCCTTGAGGGTGCGGATGACTTCTTCCTCAATATGGGCAACGCCGCAGGTATGAACGGTGTTACCCTGACAAGAAGCTTTTTCTTCTTCCCGTTTAACTACTTAGCACTTTTATTTGAGCGCGGATCTATGATGCAAGCTGTTACCGTAGTGCTTGTGTTGAAGTTTGCGGCGTGCAGCGTTACAGCGATGGTATTCTTTAAAATCGCCTGCAAAAAGCTCCATCCTTCTTTGGCTGTTGCTTTATCCTTAATGTACAGCTTTTGTGCTTACGGTTTAATGTTCTATCAGATAATTAATTGGCCCGATATTATGTACATTACTCCTTTGTACTTTGCAGGTGTGTATTTGCTGGTAACAAAGGGAAAAATTGCTCTATATTCTATATCTCTTGCCTATGTTATGAATAATGTACCATTTGGCTTTATGACGATTTTGGCAACAATATTGTTCTTTGGATATTACTGTATCGTTAACAGAAACAAAAGCGAAAGCGGCAAATACGAATGTCATAAAGTTGCAATAAACTTTGTTATTGGCTCTGCTTTTGCGGCTATGCTTTGTGCGTTTAAATGGGTAAACTTCTTCGATACATTCGGCTCTTCGGCACGTGGTGTTAAGCTCGAGGACACTTTGCCTGATAAAAAGTTTTTCACTAGATATGACACATTGCACCCTCTGTTGATGTCCACTGCATTTATTTTTGTTTCTGCTCTTTCATTTAAGCGTTACAATAAAAAGCCTATCGAAAAAGCGTGTATGTATGTATTCGGCATGATGCTTATCGCCGTTATGTTAGAACCGATCAATACAATGTGGCACGGCGGCAGTTATATGTCTTTTCCCGGTCGTTATGTCTATATCCTAATTTTCTTAGGGCTCGCTATCGCGGGCATCTTGCTCTCGCGCAATAATTCAGAGAATGATTTTTCAACGCTACCCACTTCACAAAATAAACTTGAAACGAACCTTTCGTTAAATAAAAGACTAGCACTGACTTTAGGGGTTTGTTCTGTATTTCCTTTGCTATATCTTTACCAAGGCATCTTCGGAGAAGACAAAGGAACATTATCTTTATTAAGTATTGTTGTTTATGTTTTCATTTTCTTTGCACTAATTGGTTGTAGCGCCATTCTCCTATTCAGATGTCGTAAAGAAACGTCGGAATTTAATAGTGGAATCAGTGATTTTAAGAAGAGTAAATTTCATACCATTTTACTTAATTTAGGATCTTGCTTTGCTTTGTACACCATATTCAGATATCTTCTTGTCCGCATATTGGTGTATATGAAATTAAACATTAATGCCCTAGACAAATATTCGACTAGTCTCTGGGGCGATTCAAGTTCCTACAAGCACACTCTTGTTCTATTCGCAGGCTTCATTTTCCTATACGCTATAGGGTATGCCTTTTACAGGTGGAAGTTAATTTCGAAACACGTGTTGGCGTTTGTCTTGGTGATTACCATGGGATTTGAAGCATACTGCGCACTAAACATCTATGTTGTTCCCCCTTCAACAAAAGTTAATACCGAAAGTTTTCAACTTTATGCCGACTTGGCTGATCGGATTGAAGATGAAGACTTCTATCGCGTCAAGAACGAAGGCAAATTGGGTGCCTTGTATAATTCCGAAGCAAATATGCCAGGTGCCATAGGTTATAAATCAATGGGGCACTATTCCTCCTTGGCGAGTGAAACTTATTTATATTTCGCCAAAGCCTTGGGCTATAGCTCTATGTGGATGAAGATAGAATCATTCGGCGGAACCAAATTCTCAGATGCTCTTATGTCCATAAAATACAGTATCAGAAAAAACAATAAATCAGAGGATGTTGTTTACAGTAATAAAAAATTCCAGATAGAGGAGAACGAGTATTACTTGCCTCTGGGCATATTCAGCTATGACGATGAAATAGACGTGGATTTAAACCGCATTTCCCGTATAGACTTGCAAGAGTTGATATATGATTCTTTCACTAATGACAAGTACAACCTGTTCGAAGAACAGACACCGAAAGCAAGCGGATGTACATACAAGAGTCGTTATGACAGTCAGGATAACGAGTATCACATTTCTCCTCAATCCGGCAAAACGGCAACTTTAGAGTACAATATCAAAATATCAGGTACTAAAACTTTGTATTTTGATTGCTTCGATGAATTTAGCAATGATTTAAGTGAAAAGATCTACAACGCTTTCTCCATCCACGTAAACGGTAAAAAAATTAAAAGTAAGTATCCCGTAGACAGCAGTAACGGTATACTTAATTTAGGTACTTTCACCAACACAACAGTTACGGTGAAGCTTGGTGTACTTGAAAAGGTTGCGTGTCGCTCCTTTGGTGTTTATACTATGGACGACGATTTGCTTAACGAAACGATTAGTGAAATAAAAACTGCAGCGCTTACTCTGGACGGCAACGAGGTGTACGGCAGTTATGACGCCAAGGAAGACGGCGAGATTATAATCTCTATCCCTCACGGCGGCGGTTTCGAGTGCACTGTCAACGGAAAAACCGTAAAGCTTGGAAAAGCCTACGGTGGATTGATTTCTGTACCCGTTACAATGGGCAAGAACGAGATTAAGCTTACCTATGTTCCGACTTTGTTCTATGAAGGTGTCTATATTACAATATTTGGTATAATACTCGGTATTGTTGTTTTAGTTATAATGCGCAAGAAGAAATACGCAACGGTTTATGATGGTGTATATGCCCTTATGGGGGATAAAGGCACCAACACTCTTGGATTAATCTTCAAAGTATGTACCGTTATTGCAATGATTGTAGTATTGCTAGCCATATATGTTTACCCGATGCTATTAAAGCTTTCTAACTATACAGAAGCAGCGTTAGGTAAATAAAGCACCAAATAAAAAAGCCTGTCATATAATTTCTATACAGAAAATATGACAGGCTTTTTTTACAGTGAAATATTGTCCAGTGGCTCAAAAAATGCCTCAAGAAAATGCTTACAAAAATATTTCAGCTCCTGACAGTCAAAAGCTTCTATTGCACTTTTAGTGGTTTTCGCAGCGTGTGAAAACTCAATATTACCGCTTCTCACCTCGTTTGCGCATTTAATATAAGCGCATAATTTGTCTGCCGCTTTAATTAAAATCTTTTCGTCTTCATCGAGAATAAAAGCATCTTCGTATTTTTCGATCAACTCCTGCGGTAACAGAGAAAGCACTTTATCTTGTGCGCATTTTTCTACGGTGGCATAAGCGTTACGTATATCGCTATTGTAGTATTTAATAGGTGTGGGCAAGTCGCCGGTCATAATCTCTGTGGCATCGTGAAACAAAGCTTTTAACGCAATTCTATCGCTGCTGTAATTTTTATTAAAATATGTATTACCTATATTGGCAAGAGCGTTGGCGATAATTGCGACCTCCAAGGAATGTTCTGCCAAGTTCTCCTTGGCGTTACAACGCATCAGTGCCCAACGATCGATATGCTTCATCCTAAACATCAATGCAAAAAAGCCGTAGTTCATAATATAACCACCTTTCAATGAAAGCATAACACAAAAAAACAATAAAGTAAACACAAAAAATTACTTTTTATATTGAAATTGTTTTTAATAATGTTATAATATATATTTGATTGGAGTGATTAAATGACTTTCACCAAAATGCAAGCCTACGGTAACGATTATATTTACGTTTCGCTGTTTAACCAAGAAATGACTCATCACAGTGCCTGGGCAAGATTTCTTTCACACCGCCGTTTTGGTATAGGCAGTGACGGAATGGTGCTGATCTGTCCATCCGAAACAGCGGATTTCAGAATGAGAATATTTAACCCCGACGGTTCTGAGGCGGAAATGTGTGGAAACGCACTGCGTAGCACAGGGATGTACGTGTATGAAAAAGGGTTGACGAATAAAGAAAGCTTTACCGTAGAAACTCTTGGCGGCATAAAACGCATATTTTTAAAAACAGAAAACAATAAAGTTATTAACATAACCGCTGCTATAGGCGCCCCGATTTTTAACGCTGAGAGAATACCCGCAACGCAATCCGATAAAAACGGAAACTGCATCAATATAGGTGTTAATGCGCTTGATAAAGAGTTCTACCTAAACGCCATATCTTTAGGAAACCCACACTGCGTTGTATTTGTAGACGATGCATTTAATTTCCCAATCGAAAAGTATGGTCCTGCGATAGAGAAACATCCTATCTTCCCTTCCGGCGCGAATGTGGAGTTTGTTCAAGTCTTAGATAGACACAACTTGCGCATGCGCACATGGGAGCGCAATTGCGGCGAGACGTTAGCTTGTGCAACAGGTTGCAGTGCTGCTACGGTTTGCGGATATATAACAAACCGCTGTGATTCAAAAACAACCGTCCATCAGTTAGGCGGCGATATACAAATCGATTACAATACCGAAGAAGACTGTATATATATGACGGGGCGTTCTTGGTTTGTGTTTGACGGAGAAGCAGACAACGATTCTTATAAGGAGTTTATTTAATTATGAAACTATCTGACATATTATGTGATATTGAATTTACGGCAGATAACTATATACCCGATGTGGAGATTAGCAACATTTGTTACGATTCCCGAAAGGCAAAAGCCGGTGATGCGTTCATTTGCATTAAAGGCTACCAAAGTGACGGACACAAATACGCAAAGAGTGCTTATGACAGTGGGGTTAGAGTTTTTGTTGTAGAAAAAGTATTGGACCTTCCCAAGGATGCTACTGTCATATATGTAAACAATTCCCGTATAGCGCTTGCCAAAGCCTCTGCGGCGTTCTTCTCATATCCTGCGGAAAAACTGTGTACCGTAGCAATCACCGGTACCAAGGGCAAAACGAGCGTAAGCTTTATGCTTAAAAGTATATTTGAAAAAGCAGGCATTAAAACAGGTGTAATTGGAACAACAGGTATCTACTACGATGATGTTGCTATAAAGACGGAAAACTCAACGCCTGAATCCTATGAAATCCACCGTCACTTTGCCGCGATGGCTGAAAAAGGCTGTAATGCTGTTGTTATCGAAGCTACTTCCCAAGGGTTTATGCTTAACAGAACGGCAGGAATTACGTTCGACTACGGTGTTTACACAAATCTTTCTCCTGATCATATAGGAGGCAACGAACACAAAGACTTTGATGAGTACAAGACGTGCAAGAAAATGCTGTTTTCTCAGTGCAAACTCGGAATTGCCAACATTGACAGCGCATATTTTGAAGAAATGACGGCAGATGCAAAATGCACCGTAAAAACCTACGGTGTTGAAAATAAAGCTGATATTTGTGGAAGCAACCTTGTTTTTTCCTGCCGAGGAAAACAATTATGCACAACTTTTGATTATGCATATGAAGGAAAAACTTTCACCGTTGACTTGAATATACCCGGTAAATTTTCTGTGCACAATGCACTTGCCGCAATTTCTGTTGCAAAAGAGTTAAACATATCTGAAAAAAACATAGCCGATGCTTTAAGCGAAACTTTTGTAAAGGGACGTATGGAAACCGTACCTATAAGCGGTGGCAAAACGGTTATCATTGACTACGCTCACAACGAGTTAAGTGTCCAAAGCCTGTTTGATACAATGCGTTTGTATTCACCTGAGAAGCTAACCGTAGTTTTTGGATGCGGCGGCAACCGTTCTAAGCTTCGCAGATATTCTATGGGCGAAATCATCGGCAAAAACGCTGACCTTTCCGTTATTACTTCTGATAACCCCCGTTTTGAACGTGTTGATGACATTATTGAAGATATCTTAGTAGGAACTAAACGAACCGATGGTAAATACATAGTAATAAAAGACAGAAAAGAAGCCATTGAGTACGCAGTTAAAAACGCTATCCCCGGAGAAGTTGTTTTGATTATTGGCAAAGGACATCAATTGTACGAAGAAATCGAAGGCGTTAAACATCCTTTTGATGAACGTGAAATAGTAAAGAATATTGCTATATAAAAAGTGCTAAACACAGGATATTGTAGCGCTGTTACGCTTTGCAACCCCTTTTAATTTTTAAACACCCATTGACAAAACCGAATTTATCTAGTATTATACCATTGTAAAGATAAAATTTGTACTGCAATTACTGACGGAAAAAGCGGAGCACCGCAAGGGATTGCCGTATGTATAAGGTTTTACCTTAGCCGACCGTCTGGGCAATTCAGTTTTTCGAAGCTGATTTGCCCTTTTTATTTCCACTGCCTAAAGGAGATACATAATGAAACACAAAAATTGGGATGGATTCCGTCCCGGAATCTGGCAAGACGAGATTAACGTACGCGACTTTATTCAGCAAAACTATTCAGAATATGTTGAAGACGATAAGTTTCTTGCAAAGGCAACCGCTAGAACCACAGCTTTAATGAAAAAGGTTGAGTCGCTTTTTGCTCTCGAACGTCACTACGGCGGTGTTCTTGATGTGGATACTACAACTGTGTCTTCGCTGACCGCATACGCACCCGGATTTATTGATAAAGAAAATGAAATCATAGTTGGTCTACAGACAAATCGTCCTCTCAGACGAGGTGTTAATCCCTTCGGAGGAATAAGAATGGTGCGCCAAGCGTGTAAAGCATACGGTTACGAGCTTAGCCCTAAGGTTGAAGAGGAATTTCGCTATCGTACCACACACAACGATGGCGTTTTTCGTGCTTATACAGATGAAATGCGCGCTGCCAGAAAATGCCATGTTATTACAGGTCTACCCGATGCCTACGGTAGAGGACGTATAATCGGCGATTACCGAAGAGTCGCGCTCTATGGTGTAGACAAGCTTATTGAAGAAAAGACCAAAGATAAAAAAGCTATAGGTAACAATCCCCTGAATACGGAACAAATACGCATAACCGAAGAGCTTTTTCAGCAGATAAACTTTCTAAAGTTTATGAAAGAAATGGCCGCAATGTACGGTTTTGACATAAGCGAGCCTGCATCCTGCGCGAGAGAAGCTATTCAATGGACATATTTTGCTTATCTTGGCGCTATCAAGGAACAGAACGGGGCCGCTATGTCACTGGGCCGTGTTTCCACGTTTTTTGATATCTATATAGAACGTGACATCGCAGCAGGCATACTTACAGAAGAAGATGCACAGGAATTGATAGACGATTTTGTTATCAAACTGCGAGTAGCTCGCCACTTAAGGACCCCCGAATACAACGAGCTTTTCGGCGGCGACCCTATGTGGATAACGGAAGCTGTCGGTGGTATGAGTGAAGACGGACGCACCTTGGTTACAAAAAGCAGTTACCGCATACTGAACACTCTCTATACTCTCGGTTCTTCTCCAGAGCCTAATCTTACGGTTCTTTGGTCTAAAAAACTCCCCCAAGCGTTTAAAAAATTTTGTGCGAAAGTTTCGGCAGACACTGACTCTATTCAGTACGAAAATGATGATTTAATGCGTCCTATATACGGCGATGATTATGCAATTGCATGCTGTGTTTCGGCAATGAAGGTCGGTAAGCAAATGCAGTTCTTCGGCGCACGGTGCAACCTGGCAAAACTCCTTTTAATTGCACTCAACGGCGGTTATGATACTACGAGTGATATGCATATAGGACCGCAAATGCCGGTTTTGGATTGCGAAAAATTGGATTATGATACAGTTATGGAACGCTACCAAATCTACCTTCAGTGGCTTTCTGCTCTGTACGTAAACACTATGAACGTGATTCACTATATGCACGATAAGTATTCCTACGAAAAAACGCAAATGGCGCTTCACGATACCTTCGTTACACGCTTTATGGCATTCGGAATTGCGGGGCTATCTGTAGTTGCCGATTCTCTCAGCGCTATTAAGTACGCAAATGTTCAGCCGGTCAAGAACGAACAAGGCTTTATAACAGATTTTATTACAACAGGCGAATTTCCTAAATACGGCAACGATGACGATCGCGTAGACAACATTGCCAAAGATATGGCACACCTTATGATAACCGAATTGCGCAAAACTCCTACATACAGAGATGCCATCCATACGCTGTCCGTACTTACAATTACATCCAATGTTTCGTACGGCAAGCACACAGGCGCTACACCTGACGGCCGTAAAGCTTTTGAACCCTTCGCACCCGGTGCAAATCCTATGCACAACCGCGAGGAAAACGGTGCGCTGGCATCTCTCAATTCTGTTGCGAAAATCAGCTATGATGATTGCCGTGACGGTATTTCCAATACCTTCTCAATAACTCCAGATGCACTCGGCCACAGCGAAGAGGAACGCATTTCGAACCTCGTGTCAATTCTTGATGGATATTTTGGAAAAATGGCGCATCACATAAATGTAAATGTTATGAACAGGGAAACTTTGCTTAAGGCGTACGAAAATCCCGAAGATTACCCCAATCTAACAATCAGAGTTTCAGGCTATGCCGTTAATTTTTGCAAACTGTCCCGTGAGCAGCAACGTGAGGTTATTAGCCGCACGTTCCACGACTCTTTATGATAGGGCGTATACATTCCCTGCAATCTCTCGGAACCGTAGACGGTCCGGGGGTAAGATTTGTGGTTTTTCTTCAAGGATGTAATCTTCGTTGCGGTTGCTGTCATAATCCCGATACTTGGAGTATCTACGGTGGAACAGAAATTGAAACGGACGAAATTTTCTCTCGTGTATTGCGATGCCGTGAATACTTCGGGGACAAGGGCGGAGTTACAGTTTCAGGCGGGGAACCGCTTCTTCAGGCAGGTTTTGTAACCGAATTTTTTTCTAAGTGTTGTAAGTCGGGCATAAACACCTGCCTTGACACTTCAGGAAGTATAATTAACGAATACACAAACGCGCTGCTCGATGTAACCGACCGCGTTTTACTTGACATAAAATATACCACAGATAAGGATTATAAAGAAAATGTCGGTTGTTCTATTGCAAAGCCCTTAAAGTTTCTTGAAGAACTTGAACGACGCCAAATTCCTACATGGTTAAGGCAAGTAACCATACCAACAAAAACAGATGATGAGGAAAATATTCTTCGTCTACGCAACATTGCAAAGCTTCATAAGTGTGTAGAAAAGGTTGAACTGCTTCCGTTCCGAAAAATGTGTTTAATAAAGTACAACGCGCTCGGAATAACATTCCCCTTTGGCGATTTACCAGAGCCTTCGCCGGAAAGAATGGAAGCACTGAACAAACTATTAATTAGCAACTAATAAAATCAAATTAAAAAGCTCCTTATGTTATTTACGCATAAGGAGCTTTTTTTGCGAATATTAATTATCTATTTTATAAACGCCTCAAGATAGTTAATAGTGAAGCCTTTTTGGGAAAAGTTTTTTTCATATTCTGTGGGAATATTTCTTTCATTTAAAGGCGATGAGTGTAAGTCAAAACAAACATTTTCCAAAGTATAACCCGCCTCTGTAAAAGTTTCAAGCGAATAATCAAAAAGGTCTCTGTTATCGGTTTTAAAGAATATACGAGCACCGTCCGCCAAAATATTCTTATACTTTTCTAAAAATTGAGGAGAAGTAAGACGCCTTTTGGCGTTTCTCTTCTTCGGCCAAGGGTCGCAAAAGTTAATAAACAACGCATCTACTTTTTCCCCTTCTAAAAGAACGCATATATTTTCTGCGTCTCCGTTATAGAAGCGTAAATTGCCGCACCCTTCCCTATCTGATTTTTCCATTGCCATAAGCAACACGTCCAAAACTTTTTCAAAAGCCAAATAATTTACTTCCGTATGTCTTAAAGACATCTGAGAAGCAAAGGCGCCTTTACCGCATCCTAATTCTACCCATAAAGGACGCTTTTTATCATAACTGCTGTTTATGTCAATTTTTTCATCGTTAATAACACAGAAAAGCCTTTGAACTTTTTCAAGTCTTGCTTCCCTGTTCTTTTTTGCTCTCATTCTCATAATTTTAAAGTCCTTTAAAAGTGTATGATTTTGTTTGTATAGTTTTTAGTTGCTCGGTGCAAAATATGCACAAGAGAGGAGATGAAACAATGCTTGACAGAATTTCTCTTGCGCTTGTAATAATCGGCGCAATTAACTGGGGTTCTATCGGTCTTTTCCGCTTTGATATCGTTGCGTGGATCTTTGGCGGTCAAGCCGCACCCCTCAGCCGAATAATATATACTCTGGTTGCATTGGCGGGTATATGGTGCATAAGCCTGTTGTTTAACAGAAGCACCGAGGTAGAACGAGAGCATATAAGATAGATAAAAGCGCCGAAAAGCTACGCCTTTTCGGCGCTTTTATATTAATCTTTCATAAAATCCGTCTCGGGAAAGCTCGCAAACTGTCTTAAAGCCTATATTTTTCAGTAATTCCTCTGCAAACGTTACATTTGCCGTGAGGTGCTCAACAGAATGAGCGTCGGTTGTGATAATTACTTTACCTTTTTTGTCGAGAATTCTCCTAAGCAAAAAATCTGCAGGATACGGAGAAATCCTATATCCACGGTTTATACCGCCCGTGTTTACTTCAATAACCGCATCTGTCGAAAGCACAGCATCAAGTGCGTCCAAAGCACTTGTTTTGTATTTTACGCCGTCTTCGTCAAAAAACCTATTATCTCGGTTAAACTTCGTAATCAAATCAAAATGCCCAACAATGTCCGGATTTATCTTACACACAAAAATTGCAAGTTGTTCGTAGTATGCCCGACACAGAGCGCTGAAATCCCCTTCAAAGCCATGTTTGGCTGCATCTGCAAAGCTGTCTACGCTTCCATCTATGATATGATACGTTTTAAATTTGTCCATTACAGCGTGAGCAGAAGCAATGATGTAATCAAATGGCTTGTCTACTATTGAAGGAGTGGAAAAACTGTCAAGCTCTATCCCACACATTACATCAATTCTATTCGCGTGCAATTTCTTCAATCGGTCAATTTCTGAAATGTAATAGCCAAGATTGTGGGGTTTTATACCAAAATCGTCAATATCCACATAACTGTGCCCCGAAAAGCCTATGCATTTGAGACCCAAATCGCAGGCTGCATTAAGCATCTCTTCGGGTGTATGCTGGCCGTCACAAAAAGTTGTGTGTGTGTGAACACAGCTTTCTATCATTTCATAGTCTCCTGTTTTACCTTGTGGTCTACTATATGTCTCTTTGCAAGCTCGTTCTTAACATCGTCAAGGCTTATGCCGCTTTCGACCATAAGAACCAAGCAGTGGTAAACCAAATCGGCAAGTTCAAACACGGTTTCTTCTTTGTCACGCTTTGTACCTGCAATTATGACTTCAGTACACTCTTCGCCGACTTTTTTGAGAATCTTGTCTATGCCTTTCGCAAACAAATAGCTTGTGTAGCTTCCCTCTTTAGGATCAGATTTTCTGCCAAGCAAAAGTGTATACAAGGAATACAAACAAAAATCGGTAACGCCTTCATCCATATAGATGTCATTAAAGAAGCAACTCTCGTTGCCTGTGTGGCATGCGGGACCGTCTTTGTCAACGGCTACAACCAAAGCATCTCCGTCACAGTCTGCTTTTATGGAAACAACCCTCTGTACGTTTCCGCTTGTCTCGCCTTTGCGCCACAGACATTTCCTGCTTCTGCTGTAAAATACAGTTCTTTTCTCTGCTAATGTAAGTGCAAGACTCTCTTCATTCATATAAGCAAGAGTAAGTACTTCTTTTGTGTGAACATCCTGTACGATTACAGGGATAAGACCGTTGTTGTCATATTTTAATGTCATTGTTACACTCCTTAAATTCTCATTTCTACGCCATTGGCATTAAGATATCGTTTTAGATCGGAAATTTTTACGCTTCCATTGTGGAAAATGCCTGCTGCAAGCCCGGCATCTACCTTGGGCAATTTGTTAAACAGCTCCAAAAAATGCTCTGCATTTCCTGCGCCGCCGGATGCAATAATCGGTATGGATGTAGCTTCCGAAACAGCGGAAAGCAGTTCTATGTCAAATCCACCTCTTACACCGTCGGTATCTATACTGTTTATAACAAGCTCTCCCGCGCCGTTAGCTTCCCCTCTTTTTGCCCATTCTATTGCGTCCAGTCCCGTATCATCCCTGCCACCGCGGGCAAAGACGCGGAAAACGCCGTCAACGCGCTTAACGTCCATTGATAAAACAACACACTGGTCACCGTAAAGCTTTGCTGCCTCGTTGACCAACTGAGGGTTCTTTATAGCACCGCTGTTTACGCTTACTTTGTCCGCACCGCATTTTAAGACGCGGTCAAAATCCTCAACAGAATTAATGCCGCCGCCAACCGTTAAAGGAATGAACACCTGAGATGCAACGTCCTTCAATACATCAGCAAACAACTTTCTGCCGTCAAACGTAGCTGTTATATCATAAAAGACAAGCTCGTCCGCACCGCTTTCGTTATATATACGTGCCATTTCCACCGGATCTGCTACATCTTTTATATTCTCAAAATTAGTACCCTTAACCACCCTGCCGTTTCTTACGTCAAGACAAGGGATAATTCTTTTTGTTACCATCAAATAGCTCCTACAGTATCAATCACCGTTTTTAAGTTAATCACACCTTCATATATCGCTTTGCCCAATATAACCGCATCTATACCCATTTCTTTCAATGCAACGATTTCATTAAGACTGCTTATGCCGCCGCTGGCGGTAATGTTCAGTCCGTTAAGTTCGGAAAGTCTTTTATAGATTTCCAGATTGGTACCTGCGAGCATACCGTCTTTTGAGATATCTGTATATATAACATTTTTTACGCCGACATCTTGCAAATGCCTGCAAAATTCAACACCATCAGTGTCTGTAACCTCTGTCCAACCGTTTATGGCAACAGCTCCGTCTTTTGTATCAACACCAACACAAATCTTTTCACCAAATGTCAAAACAGCGTCCTTAAGCAATCGGGGATTATTAACGGCGGCGGTTCCCAAAATAACTCTGTCAGCACCGCTATCTATATAAGCTTCTATACTTTCCGAGGTGCGTATTCCGCCGCCAACCTCACAGCGCATACCGGTCGCCGTAACTATTTTTTCTATAATGGAAAAGTTTCTTGTACCGCCGTCTTTTGCACCGTTTAAATCGACAATATGTAAATACTTTGCGCCGTCTTCAGCAAAACGTTTTGCCACCGACACAACATCCGAGTCGTAAACTTTTACTTTTCCGTAATCACCTTTTACAAGACGTACAGCCTGACCATCTATTAAATCAATTGCCGGATAAATCTTCATAACAGTTATACCTCTTCGCAGAAGGCTTTCAAGATAAGCAAGCCTTGTTTGCCGCTTTTTTCGGGGTGAAATTGCGTCCCCATAACATTTCCGTTTCTTACTGCACCCGTAACCTTTATATCATATTCGCTGTGCGCAATTATATACTTTTCCGTGGTATCTGCATAATAGCTGTGAACATAATAGGCATAAGCACTTCCCTGTAAATACTTGAACAGCTTGTCATTTTCCTTATAACTGAGACGGTTCCAGCCGATATGCGGCACTTTCAGCGTATCGTCAATTTTATCCTTTAGCGGAACCACGGAACCCGGAATTAAACCTAAACCCTTGTGAAATCCATACTCATAACTGTTTTCAAACAACAATTGCATACCAAGGCAAATCCCAAGTAAGGGCTTTCCTCTTTCGACGCATTCCATCACTGTTTTATCAACACCGCTGTTTCTCAGTTTTTTTATTGCATCCTCAAAAGCGCCGACGCCGGGCAAAATAATACGTGCAGAAGAAAGCAATTCTTCGGGCTTGTTTGTAATAATTACATCCGCTCCCAAAAACTGTAAGGACGATTTTAAACTGAATAAATTGCCTACGCCATAATCAATAATGGCAGTTGTGTTATTGTTCATAAATCTATATTATTCCCTTTGTACTCGGTATCGAAGTGCCTATTATAGTTACTGCATCATTCATTGCACGTGCAAAAGCCTTAAAAGTCGCCTCTATTATATGGTGGCTGTTTGTTCCGTCCATTAAACGTATATGCAAAGTTATACCTGCACTTCTGCAAAATGCAACGAAAAATTCATTTACAAGCTCCGTATCAAAGGCGCCGACTTTTTGAGTAGGAATGAGTAGCTTCATTTGCAGATAGCTTCTTCCCGAAATATCCAAGGCACACAGAACAAGCGCCTCATCCATAGGTAATAGCATACTGCCGTAACGCTTAATACCCGCACAATCTCCAAGCGCTGTTTTAAAAGCTTCGCCCAAGACAATGCCAATATCTTCAACGCTGTGATGATAATCTACATCTGTGTCACCGTTGCAAAAAAGCTCTATATCGAAGGAACCGTGCTTTGCAAATAAAGTCAACATATGATCGAAAAAACCACACCCTGTTTTAATGTTTGAGCGTCCCTCGCCATCCAAATTGAGCGTAAGTTTTATGTCGGTTTCTGCAGTTTTTCTGCTCAATGTTGTTTTTCTCACTTTCGGACCTCCTCTAAAATTCGGTCAATCGCTTCTATCAATCTCTCTGTTTCCGTGTCCGTACCAATTGTAATCCTATTGAAATTGACAATTTTTGGATTGTTAAAATGCCTTATTAAAATACCGTTTTGTTTAAGTCCTTTATACAAAGCATCTTTGGGCAACAAAGGGTGAGAAGCAAATACAAAATTGGTTTTGCTGTCGGTTACATAAAAGCCCCGTTGTTTTAAAGCTGTTTTAAGCGCCTCTCTGGTATTAACTATCTTATCGGAGCATTCCTTAAACCACACATTGTCATTTATAGCCTCGATACCTGCCAAAGCTGTTAAACGGTTAACATTATAGGGGTTAAAGCTGAACTTTATGCGGTTTAAGTCTTCGATAAGCTCCTTACATCCAAAAGCATATCCAAGCCTTGCACCGGCTAACTGTCTTGACTTTGAAAAAGTACGAACCACAAGAATATTGCTGTATTTGTTAATTAAAGGCAATGCAGTCTCAGCACCGAAATCTACATAAGCCTCATCCACAAGCACAACACTATCGGGATTAGAGGCAACAAGCTCTTCTATTTCGTTTGTGCTCACAGTTAAACCTGTAGGTGCGTTAGGATTTGCAAAAACTATAAAACCGGCCTTCCCATTAAAATCTTTTAAGTCTAAGGTGAAATCCTCGTTTAGCGGCACTATATTTGTCTGAAGACCGTACAAATCAGCAAAAACAGGATAAAAACCGTAACTTATATCTGGAAAAGCGACGCCATTACAACCCCACGCCAAAAACGCAAAGCTTAAAACTTCATCACTGCCGTTACCGCAAAACACCTGAGCCTTATCAACATCATAGTATTCTGCTATTGCGGAGCACAAAGCATTTAAGTCCGGGTCGGAATACAAACGTAAATCATCAATAGCTCCGGCGTTAATAACCTCCTTTACCTTCTCAGAAGGAGGAAATGGAGATTCGTTTGTGTTAAGCTTTATATAATTTTTATCTGTAGGCTGCTCGCCGGGCACATAAGGCTTTAGTGCGGCTAGCTTTTGAGAGAAAAAAACACTCATATTAAAATACCTTTATTATTTGCCACGCACGGTTATACTCTTGGCGTGGGCGGTAAGTCCTTCTCTGCGTGCAAAATCTGCAACACGCTCGGAAACCAAACACAACGCTTCCTCTGTATAGTGTAAATAGCTTGTACGCTTAATAAAATCGTCAACGCCAAGCGGACTTGAAAAACGCGCAGTTCCGCTGGTCGGAAGTGTGTGGTTAGGACCTGCAAAATAGTCACCCATCGGCTCGGGCGTGTGATGCCCGAGAAATACACTACCTGCGTTTATAACCTTAGGAAGAAGCGAAAACGGGTCTTCTACAGCAAGCTCCAAATGCTCCGGAGCAAATTCATTTGCATAGTCCAACGCTTCATCAATATCGGAAGCAACTATAATTTTACCGTTGTTGTCAATGGAAGTTCTTGCTATTTCTGCTCTCTCAAGGAGAGGGATCTGCCTTTCGAGCTCGTCAGAAACAGCTTTCGCCAAGCTCTCGCTATCTGTTATCAGAAAAGAGGACGACAACTTATCGTGTTCCGCTTGGCTTAACAAATCTGCTGCAACATACACCGGATTTGCGCTATCGTCTGCGACAACAAGCACCTCGCTGGGACCTGCAACCATATCAATATCAACAGTGCCGAAAACCATACGCTTAGCAGTGGCAACGAAGACGTTGCCGGGACCTACTATTTTGTCAACTTTAGGAACGCTTTCTGTGCCGTATGCCAAAGCCGCAACGGCACCTGCACCACCTATCTTGAAGATTTTATCGACACCGGCTATATATGCGGCTGTCAATATCTCCTTGGCTATTATGCCATCGCTGTTAGGTGGGGTTACCATAATCACTTCTTTTACGTTTGCTATTTTTGCGGGAATAGCATTCATAAGAACGGTACTTGGGTAAGACGCCGTACCGCCGGGTACATAAATACCCACTTTTTCAAGAGGTAAAATTCTTTGTCCTAAAACAACGCCGTTTTCTTTTTTTATCTCATAACCTTGCTTAAGCTGTTTCCTGTGATATTCTTCAATGTTAGCTTTAGCCATCATTAAGGTATCTTTGAAGTATTCATCGGTGTCGTCAACAGCCTTTGCGATTTCCTCCGCCGAAACCTGCAAAACTTTAAGCTTTGCGCGGTCAAACTTTTCGGCATATTCAAACAGCGCTTTATCACCGTTGCTCTTTACGTTTTCAAGTATCCCTTTTACCGCTTCATCAACGGTTGTGCTTTCGGGCACATTCCTTTTTAAAAGCTCTTCTGATGTATGCTTATTTGCGTACTGTATTTTAATCATTTATTGCCTCTTTCAAACACAAAAGCATTTTTTCGATTTCGTCTTCCTTAAATTTATAGCTGGAGATATTTGCGAAAAACCTTGCGGAAATAGGCATAAATTCCTCAATAACCACTAAGTTATTTTCTCTTAAAGTGCTTCCGCTTTCCACTATGTCCACTATAACGTCTGAAAGGCCCACGATAGGTGCAAGTTCTATGCTGCCATGAAGCTGGATAATGTCAATAGCCCTACCCTGCTTAGCGAAATGTGAAGTTGCAATATTAACAAACTTTGTTGCCACCCTTAATGTGCGGTCACGGTTTTCAACATAGTCCTTTTTTGCGGCAACAGCCATTCTGCACTTACCAAAGCCTAAATCCATTAATTCGTACACATTAGCGCCCGTCTCAACCAAAACATCCTTGCCGGCAATTCCTACATCTGCGGCACCGCGTTCTACATATACGGGTACATCGGTAGGTTTTACCAGCAAATAGCGTATCCCTACCTCCTTGTTTTCCAAAACAAGCTTCCTTGTATCACTGCTCATCTCATCGCAGGTATAACCGGCTTTATGAAGTATACTGTATACTTTCTCGCCAAGTCTGCCCTTTGGCAAAGCAACCGTTAACATTATGTATCGCTCCTGTCATCATAGTAGAACTGCTCAAGCTCATCAAAATAAAGTGCAAATCCAACAGCACCGCATTTTTTACCAAGCTTCTCAAGCAATGGGTCGTATCTGCCGCCGGAAAGCACACGAGCCGCAATACCGTTTATATATCCGCAAAAAGTAATTCCGTTATAATATTCTTCTTCACCGATCAAGGAAAGATCCACTCTAACCTTGCAAATTTCACTTGCCGCTTTCACGCTTTGGCAAATCGTCTCGATTTCTTTAACTGCATTATTCATCTTTGCAGTAAGGCAAAGCTCCTTTGCGCGGGCGATAACTTTATCGCTGTCACCGCACAAAGACGGAATAGCCATTAGTAAATCGGTATGCGCTTTAATAATGCCGGCTTCATCGCAAAGCTTCTCGATGCCCGAAACATTCTTTTGTGCTATTAGGCGCTGAAGCTCTGAAAGAACAGCTACATCTAAGTTGCAAAGCTCTAAAAGTCCATCGACAAAACCGCAATGACCGATTTCAAGCAAACTATCTGAAGCAATAAGCTTTAAACTTTTTGCTGCTATAGCAACGACCTCAGCTACTGCCGCTTGTTCAATTTGACCCATATATTCAAGCCCAATTTGACCGATTTCTTTAAAACTGCGCTTGTTTCGATCTGGCCTATATACATTTTCCTGATAATATACTTTTAGCTCAGCCCCATCTGCGTGCTTGGCTATCGAAGGCGTAACATCGGGTTTTAAAGCTAAAAGTCTGCCGTCCAAATCTGTAAAAGTAATTACCGCATTCCTAAACAAGTAACTACTGCTTTCAAGATAAAACCTATACTCTTCAAAGCTACTCATTTTATATTCTTTATATCCCAAAGACTCATACAAATATCGAAGCTTTAAATTGGTAATTTCTTGTGGCTTTAATACACTTAATAACTTATCCATATGTGCACCCTTCGACGCTTTAGTTTGATAAAGTGATAACGTGATTATATCACACTATTTGCCGTTTTGCAATAGCAAATCAAATCTTTCCATTAAGTAATATACAACTATTTGCATAAAAAGTCAACGTTTTTTTTGTGTATATGCAATAAACGCCGTATTAGCTTTACACAGTTAATACGGCGTATGTAGTTTATTATTATCTGCGGCGCCAAAGCATAGGGTTTAAGCCTATGATTAAAGGGAATATCTCAAGTCTGCCCAGCAGCATTGCTACTGACAATAATAATTTAGCAAAATCGGAGTAACCGGAAAAATTCGCAGCAGGGCCAACCGCTCCTAAACCCGGACCAACGTTGTTAAAGCAAGCCAAAACAGCTGTAAAGTTTGTTTGCATATCGAAGGGTTCTAAACTAATGAGTATGTAAATTACAACAAAAACGATCAAATACATTGCAAAATACGAATTAACACCGTTCAATGTATTTTCATCCAAACGCTTGGACTCCATATTTAATGTTTTAACTGAGCGTGGATGCAACAACTTTTTAAACTCTCTGCATATAGATTTTAAAAGTATAACAACCCTTGAAACCTTTAGACCTCCCGCTGTTGACCCTGCACACCCGCCTATAAGCATCAGCATAAGCAGTAGTGCTTTGGAAAACTCGGGCCAAGTATTAAAGTCTACGGTTGAATAACCCGTTGTTGACACTATCGAAGCAACTTGAAAAGAACTATGGCGTATCGCTTCGGAAAAATCACTGTAAAAATTGTAAGTGTTCGTTGTTATAGCAATTATACACACGCCTACCAGACCGGCAAAAAACCAAAGTTCTGTACTTTTAAAAGCCGCCTTGAATTTTTTTATGAGAATCAAATAATACAAATTGAAGTTGACCGAGAACAACAGCATAAAAACCGTTATTACCCATTGCTGATACGCTGTATATCCTGCAACACTGTCGCCTTTAGTACCGAAACCGCCTGTACCTGCAGTGCCAAAGGAATAAACCACGCCGTCAAAAAGCGGCATACCGCCTGCCACCAAAAGTATTATTTGCAACAAGGTCATAAAAATATAAATAATATACAAAACCTTAGCGGTATCGCGTGCTCTGGGCAAAAGCTTACCAACAACAGGGCCCGGCATCTCAGCGCGCATAATATTCATGGAACGATCGGCGACATTGGGAATCAAAGCCATTACAAAAACCAAAACACCCATACCGCCTACCCAATGTGTAAAACTTCGCCAAAACAGCATACCTTTGGGTAGAACTTCAACATCAGTCAAAATAGATGCTCCCGTTGTTGTAAAACCGCTGACTGTTTCAAAAAAAGCATCCACATAAGACGGTATTGATTTACTAAAATAAAACGGCAATGCTCCTATTGCAGACATCAAAAGCCAAGCAAATGCAACAATGGCAAAACCTTCTTTTGCGTAAATCACCTTTGTATCAGGCTTTGATAAATATACAAGCAAAAAACCTACGAACAGCGCAACAAACGCTGTTACGGCAAAAGCCCAAGCTTCTCTTTCCCCAAAGAGCAAAGAGACAACAAACGGAAGCAGCAACAGCGCAGCCTCAGTTGTTGCAATACGTCCTATTGTATTAAGAACCATCCTGCGATTCATAAATTTTATCTCCCAACAAAATCATTCAATTATATCAGCTAAATCACAAAGCCTATGCCCCGTGCTAATAACAACGACCTTATCGTCGGGAAGTATAACATCATCGCCTGTAGGAACAATTGCTTTATTCTTTCTTAAAAGACCGCCTATCAAGATGTTTGGCTTAAAACTTATTTCTTTCAAAGGCGTGTTTATATGCTTAAAATCCGGGTGAACCTTAAACATCAATGCTTCAGCTTGACCTTCCATTATTTTGTAAAGCTTTTCTACATTACTGCCGACTGTGTTTTGTAACGCTCTTGCATATCTGACAAGAACGTCGGAAATGGTACGTATGGGTGAAACAATGGTCTCGATCCCCAAATGCTTTGCAATGGGTAAAAATTCGTCTCTGTTAACCTTTGTAACAACCTTAGACACGTTTTTGGTTGAAGCGAAATAGGATATCAATATATTGTTTTCATCCATACCTGTTAAAGAAACAAAGGCATCCATTTGTTCCAACCCTTCCTCAAGTAACAGGTTTTGCTGTGCGCCGTCACCAAGTATTATCGTTGCGTTAGGTAAAGCTTCAGAAAAACTTTCACATTTCTTTGGGTCTTTGTCAATTATTGTTACTGAGTTCCCCAAATTAAGCAAAAGCTCAGCTAAATAATATGCCGTCCTGCTGGCACCTAAAATCATTATATTTCTAACCTGTTTTTTTATAAGCTTAAGACTTTTCAAAAGCTTATATATTTCGGAAGGCGCAGCAGTTAATGCAATTCTGTCTCCAACCTCAAGTTCGAATTGACCGTCGGGAATAACGACCTTGCCGTTTCTGCTTACAACACAAACAAGAAAAATAGCACTGTGTTGTTTTCTTAAATTCATTATCTTGGTACCTACCAATGGAGAGCCTTCCTTTAAAACAAGTTCCACCATCTCGAAGCTGTGGGTAGAAAAAGTTTCAATATGAGCCGCACCGGGAAGCTTTAATACATTGTAAATATCATAAGCTGTGAAAAGCTCCGGGTTTACAGCCATGGATATCTGAAGCTTCTCCTTCATAAAATCCAAGCTGTTATCGTTGTATTCACGCTCTCTTATACGCGCAACGGTCTGCTTGGCTCCCAACGTCTTTGCTATATAACAACTTAACATATTCAGCTCGTCCGAGCCGGTCACCGCAATAACGATGTCCGCCTTTGCAGCACCTGCTTCTTCAAGAACTTCACAATCCGTGCCGATACCGCAAACACCTATTACATCATATATATCGGTGATCTCCGTAATAACATCGTGATCAATATCTATTACGGCAACATCATGCCCCTCGCTTACAAGACTTCCGATTATTGATCGACCTATCTTACCGCAACCCACAACAATTATGTTCATAACCTGCTCCTTAAACGTCACGCATTGACAAAAGCTTTTCCCAACAAAAAGGCTTTTAAATTGTAAAAAACCGACTTGTTTCTAACAAGTCGGTTTTTGGCACGCCTGGAGGGATTCGAACCCCCGACCTACTGGTTCGTAGCCAGGCACTCTATCCAGCTGAGCTACAGGCGCATATAGTACCGTCAGGCACCTGAATGAATATAACACAAAAAATACGCTTTGTCAAGTTATTTGCAAAAAAACTTTAATGTTTTTATAACAATTTTTTAGGGGTGTCTTTACTAATCCTCGTTTTGATGGTATAATACGTTTATTATTATACAGCAAGGTGTGATTTGAGTACTATGAAATCGTTGGTTTTAGCAGAAAAACCCTCTGTGGGCAAAGAGATAGCACGCGTTCTAGGTTGCAAAAAACGAGGAGAAGGATACATCGAAGGTGATAGATATATCGTTACTTGGTCTCTCGGTCACCTTATCACTTTATCCGACCCCGAAGATTACGACGATAAATACAAAAAGTGGAGCATGGATTATTTGCCTATGCTTCCTAAGAAAATGAAGCTTTCAATTATCAAAAACACATCAAAGCAATACAGAACGGTTAGTGCGTTAACCAAACGTAATGATGTGGGAGAGCTTATAATAGCCACAGACAGCGGACGCGAAGGCGAGCTTGTTGCACGTTGGATAATGGCAAAATGCGGTTGGAAAGGACAAACAAAGCGTTTGTGGATTTCCTCCCAAACAGACAAGGCTATAAAAGATGGTTTTGCTTCTTTAAAGGATGCAAAGTTGTATGATGATTTATATAAAAGTGCACAATCCCGAGCCCACGCAGACTGGATTGTAGGACTTAACATTTCAAGAGCCTTAACCTGCAAGTTTAACGCTTCCCTATCTGCAGGCCGTGTTCAAACGCCGACATTGGCGCTTATTGTTGAACGGGAAAAGGCGATAAACTCTTTCAAGCCCAAGGAATATTATACCGTTAATGTAAAAACCGAAGCTTTCACCGCACTTTATAAAGCTAAAAACGGTATCGCCAGAATGTTTGATAAGAACCAGGCTGATGCCATAGCAAAGTCAGTCACAGGCAAACAGGGTAAAATTACAAGTCTAACCAGCGACAAACGGGAAACACCTCCCCCTGCGGCGTATGACTTGACAGAACTGCAGCGAGACGCAAATAAAAAATACGGCTATTCTGCAAAAGAAACATTAAGTGCAATGCAATCTCTTTACGAGTATCATAAAGTTCTCACCTACCCCAGAACAGATTCTCGATATATAACAGAAGATGTAGCGGAAACGCTGGAAGAAAGATTACGCGCGCTATTGCTTACTCCCTACGGAAGCACGGCAAAAGAAATATTAAAAAACAAAATTCAAACGAAATATATAGTCAACTCTGCAAAAGTTACTGACCACCACGCAATCATCCCCACCGAACAAAAGCCTAATCTTGCAGATATGTCCTCAAAAGAGCGCGGAATATACGATTTGGTTGTAAAACGCTTTTTAGCAGTATTGATGCCACCGTTTAAATACGAAGAAACAAAGCTTGTTTTTGAATGCGAAGGTTATTCCTTCCATGCAAAGGGCAAAGTGCCTCTCGAAAACGGCTGGAAAACAGTGTACGGCATCGCTGTGGCAGAAGACGAAGATGCCGACGACGATGAAAAGAGCCAAAGCTTGCCTCCTTTGAAGAAAGACAGTGTTTGGGGTGTTAAGCAAGTCAAGCTGAACACCGCAAAAACAAAGCCTCCGGCACGCTACAACGAAGCCACTTTACTTTCAGCGATGGAGCATCCTACCGTTGATGACAAAAATCTTAACAAAGTGTTGGTTGAAACAAGCGGCCTTGGCACTCCCGCAACCAGAGCGGATATAATAGAGAAGCTATTCTCATCATTTTGCATTGAAAGAAACGGCAAAGAAATACTACCCACTAAAAAAGGTATACAGCTTATTGAGCTTGTACCACCCGATCTAAAATCTGCGGTCATGACAGCAAAATGGGAAGAGCGCTTGGCACAGATTTCCAAAGGCAAGGCAGACAGCAAAAAGTTTATTGCCGAAATGGAAGATTACACCAAAGGCCTTGTAGACAGCGTTAAGGCATCCACCCACAAATACAAGCACGAAAACGCCACCAAGGAACAATGCCCCGAGTGCGGTGAGGTACTGTTAGACATTAACGGAAAGAAAGGCAGACTATATGTATGTTCCAATCCGGACTGTCATTACAGACGCAGTCTTAGTGTAAACACTAATGCCAGATGCCCCGAATGCCACAAAGCAATGCAAATCAGAGGCGAAGGTGAAAAAAGGAGCTTTTACTGCGTATGTGGCTATCGCGAAAAAGTTAAAGATTTTGAAGCAAGGCGTGAAAAGGACGGCGCAAGCAAATTTGAAGTTAAAAACTTTATGGCAAAGCAAGCCCGTGAAAGCAAAGACTTTAACAACACCTTAGCGGCACAGCTTGAAAAATGGAAAAATTCCTAAACTACATAAAAGAATTGCGGCACTTATCAGTGCCGCAATTCTTTTATTTCAGTCTGTCGAAAAACACCTATCTTGGTGAAAATCCAAGGTGGGTGTTTTGAATTCGTTGAAAAGGAATGTAAAAACAGAGTAAACCAAAGAAGAATGGGATGATCTATGCAGGTCATTCCATT
>SVRF01000032.1 GCA_015064945.1 Oscillospiraceae bacterium
TATAATTACACATAAAGATGAAAATTCAGGGACGCATCCCTGAATTTTCTGCATTACATTGTATTTTTTCGTTCAAAACGAACCTCGGCTCACAGTACCTATGTACAGTTCTCGCCTCGGTTCGTCTCGCGGGGTCCCCGTTGCGAACGAAGTGAGCAATGGGGTGGTGTGAGCACTCTTTCTCAGCACTCTGCCAAGCTGATGACAAGTTTGTCATCAGCTTGAGAGAGGTCACGGTGACCTCTCTCTTAGCTTAGTAACAAAAAACTAAATAATCCTTACTGTTTTACGGCTTCTGGCTTTATTATACCTACATAGGGCAAATTCCTGTAATCCTCATCATAGTCGAGTCCGTAACCGATTACGAATTCATCGGGGATTGTAAAACCGCAGTAGTCAGCAACTATATCGGTCTTGCGTCTGTCAGGCTTATCAAGTAAAGTGCAAATTTTTATGCTGCGCGGACAGCGGGGTAACAGAAGTTGTTTTATGTAGGAAAGCGTAATTCCGCTGTCAAGTATATCTTCAACAATAAGCAGATCGTAATCCTTAACGGGCTTGTTAAGGTCAAGAACTATGCGTACCTGGCCGCTGCTTTGTGTACCTGAATAATAGGACGATATACTCATAAAATCAATTTTGCAGTTGATATCTATTGCGCGCATAAGGTCGGCCATAAAAATCATGGAGCCTTTTAAAATGCCCACAAGTAACAGAGGTTTACCTGCATAATCTTCAGAAATTTGTTTACCTAATTCTTTAACTTTCGCCTGTAACTGCTCTTCGGTAATAAGCACGCTTTTAACATTGTTTTCCATAATTGACTTCTCCTAAAAATTATTACAAGCAATTATAACACTGTTTTTTGTTTTTTTCAACAATTAAATAACCCTAAAAATGTAAAAGTTTTTGTCATTTGCTTATTGCAATATATCAACATTTAGTGTAGAATATAAAAGAAAATGTCAAATTGGAGATTTTTGGAGGTATTTAATATGGCAAATAATCAAGCATCTGCTAGTGGCTACATTACCAAAGACAGTGTAGTGGACGGTATGCCTGCTGCAGAGTTGGCGGCGATCATTTCAGCCGCTATTGCCGCCGCTAACGGTGACGGTAAAGTTAATTTCAGAATTAAGTCTATTAAACAGCTTTGATTTTAGGAGGAGTATTTGAAATGATTAGAAAGTATGTTGTAACAATCGACAGCAACAAGTATGAAGTTGAAGTAGAAGAAAACGGCGTTGTAAAAAGCAACAAGGAAGTTGTTGTAGCAGCTCCCGTTGTAGCTTCTGCACCCGCCGTAGCTCCCGCACCCACGGCACCTGCTTCTGCAGCGCCTGCTGCCCCCGTTGCAGTTCCCGCAGATGGCAACAAGGTTACTTCTCCGTTGCCCGGTACTTTGCTTAAGTTGGTTGCAAAGCAGGGCGCAACCGTTGCAGAGGGCGATTTGCTTTGTGTTATCGAAGCAATGAAGATGGAAAACGAAATCCGTTCCCCCTACAATGGTACAGTTACGTCTGTAATAGCTTCAGAAGGCGCTATGCTTAACGCAGGCGATGTTATCCTTGTAATAGCATAAGGGTAAAGGAGAAGGGATATGGCAAAAATTAAAATTACCGAGACGGTGCTGCGCGACTCACATCAGTCCTTAGCCGCTACTCGTATGACAACCGAGCAAATGGTTCCCATTCTCAAAGCACTGGACAATGTTGGCTATCACGCACTTGAAGCGTGGGGTGGCGCAACATTTGATTCTTGCTTGCGTTTCCTTAACGAAGACCCTTGGGAAAGACTTCGTACCATTAGAAAGAATGTTAAAAACACCAAGCTTCAGATGCTTTTCCGAGGCCAAAATATTTTGGGTTACAGACATTATTCTGATGACGTCGTTCAGTATTTTGTTCAAAAATCCATAGCGAACGGTATTGATATAATCCGTGTATTTGATGCTCTTAACGATGTTAGAAATCTTAAGACCGCCATTAAGGCAACAAAGAAGGAAAAGGGACATCTTCAGGCAGCTTTGAGCTATACAACAAGTCCTGTTCATAACAACGAATTTTTTGCAGATTTGGCTTGTCAGCTCGCTGATATGGGCGCAGACTCTATCTGTATTAAGGATATGGCAGGTTTGCTTAAGCCTTACGACGCTTACGAACTTGTTAAGACTATTAAAGAAAAGTGTAACCTCCCCTTGGAACTTCATACCCACTACACAACAGGCCTTGCTTCCATGACAATTCTTAAGGCTGTTGAGGCAGGTGTTGATATAATTGATACTGCTATTGCTCCTTTTGCAATGGGTACATCTCAGCCTCCCACGGAGCCTATTGTAGCGACTCTTGCGGGCACGCCTTACGATACAGGTCTCGACCTTGATAAGCTTGATGTTGTGTCAAAATATTTCACTAACCTTAGAAACGAATACCTTGCTTCCGGTCTTATAGATCCCGCAGTGCTTAAGGTTGATGTTAACGCTTTGCGCTATCAGGTTCCCGGTGGCATGCTTTCCAATCTTGTTTCACAGCTTAAGCAGGCCAATCAGTCTGATAAGCTTCTTGAAGTGCTTGAAGAAGTTCCCCGTGTCAGAGCAGACGCAGGTTATCCTCCTCTTGTTACTCCCACTTCTCAGATAGTTGGTACTCAGGCTGTTCTTAATGTAACGCTTGGAGAAAGATATAAGATGGTTACCAAGGAGTTTAAAGGCGTTGTTAAGGGTGAATACGGCAAGACCCCCGCACCTATTGCCCCCGAATTTATTGAAAAGATTCTTGGTGACGAAAAGCCCATTACAACTCGTCCTGCTGATGCACTTGCTCCTGAAATGGCTAACCTTAAGAAGGCTTGCGCAGAATACGCAATTCAGGACGAAGACGTTCTTTCCTATGCCTTGTTTGAGCAAGTTGCAGTTAAGTATTTCAAGCATCGCAAAGAAGAGCTTGCAGAAAAAGAAGCAGACGCAAAAGCGCTGTTTGTTACAAAAGTAGAAGAAGAATAGTTTTATACCGGCACCGCTTTCTTGCTGTGCCGGTGTTTTTTTGCTTTTATGTTGTGTTGCGGTATTGACTTAAAGACTGCTTTGGTATATAATATAATTTGATATTTTTGCGGTAGCGAGGTTTGTTATGGTCTTCTCGGATTTGCTGTTTTTGTTTGTTTTTTTGCTGTCATGCTTTATTATATACTTTGCAGTAAAAAGTATTAAGGCGAAAAATATAGTATTAATTGTTTATTCTCTGATATTCTATGCCTGGGGCGAGCCGATATACGTATGCTTGCTGTTGTTGTCTACTGTTGTCAACTATATTTGCGGACTGTTGATAGATAGATACAGAGACGAACGGGGCGCAAAATTAACAATTGCAAGCGCCCTGGTGTTCAATATCGGATTACTCCTTGTCTTTAAATATACCGGCTTTTTTGTAGAAAACATAAACGCTTTGCTTGGTACATCTATAACGGTGCCGAATATCAGACTTCCCATAGGCATAAGCTTTTTCACCTTTCAAATTTTGTCTTACATTATCGATTGTTACTGGGGCAAGGTCGAAGTGCAAAGAAGCTACCCTAAACTGCTACTGTATATCTCGCTGTTTCCGCAACTCGTTGCAGGGCCTATAGTAAGGTACTCAACAATAGAGAAAGAGATTTCTTCAAGACGCAGTACTGCCGAAGATATAAGCGAAGGGCTTACTCGATTTATTGTAGGGCTTTCAAAAAAGGTTATTTTTGCAAACGGATTATACGCTGTTGTTGAAGAACTTTTAGGTGCTTACAGTGCAGAGGTTGCATATCTTGGCTCATCATTTGCAGGCAAGTCTTTCTTTGCAACAACATTGGGTGTTATATGCTTTGCTTTGTATGTGTATTATGACTTTTCAGGTTATTCTGATATGGCAATAGGCATAGGAAGAATTTTTGGCTTCCGTTTTGACGAAAACTTTAAGCATCCCTTTGTAAGCAAAAATATAACGGAGTTTTGGCAACGGTGGCATATATCGTTGGGGAGCTTTTTCAGGGACTATTTGTTGTATGTTCCTTTGTTTGGTAAACGCAGAAAGTATCTTAGCTTGTTTTTGGTGTGGTTCTGCACCGGATTTTGGCATGGAGCTTCATGGAACTTTATAATTTGGGGTATGTATTTCGGCGCTTTTGTGTTTATCGAGCAATTGATAGGGAAGAAGCGTATGAAAAAAATCCCTGTTGTGCTTACAAACATCTACGCATTGTTTATAATAATCATAGGCTTTGGTATTTTCTATTTTGAAAACCTTAAAGACTTGGGCACTTTCTTTAAAAACCTCGTTTTTGCAAACGGAAACAGTTTTATAGAAATTGCAGACAGAGCGGTGGCACTGGAAAACATTTTCCTTATCGTTATTTCGGCGATTTGCAGTATGCCGATTTTACCTTGGATTAAGAAAAAACTGGTTAACAGACCCAAGCTTGCTGTTGCGGCTTCGTATGCAACAACCGTTACTTCCGTTTGTTTGCTTATTGTTTGTTCTGTGTTGTTAGCAGAAAATGCCAGCAATCCATTCTTGTACTTTAGATTTTAGGAGGATGGTCAATGAACAGATTCCATAAAATAAATATTATTGTTCTGCTTGTAGCCACCGTACTTATTGTTATGTTTATGACATTTTTTCCCAGGAGCAGCGGCAGGTCAGGCACAGAAACACGTATGTTGACAGAGTTCCCCGATTTTAATTGGGATGCGTATTTTAGCGGAGCGTATACTGCTACAATTACCGAATGGTTTACTGATACCGTTCCGCATAGAGATGCATTGCTTGATTTTGCGAGCAGTATACGCAATCTATACGGCATTGATTATATTGTTAAGACCGAAGATGGGAAAGAGGTTCACTTTGAATCCAGCGGCCTGCAGGAAGGGATAAAGGACGAAAAGCCCGATGGAAATGTGTCCGACCCATTGCTTGAGGAAAACGTTGTTGATACAAGCAGTAACACTAACGATTTACCTCCCGATATTTTTATTGAAGACTGAAAAATCACTACAAACAATAAGAAAGGAATGCAAATTTGCAAAATATTATTATGAAAAAGTATATCTCATTGTTTTTATCAATTCTAATCCTTACCGCTTCCGTTGTTTCTTGCGGTAATAACACAAGCGACGAAGACGGCAACGCGAGTGTTAAATCCGACCCTCCAATAGAGAGCCATAACAGTATAGACAAAAACGAAGACAGCACCTCCGGTGAAAGTGCACCCGTTGGTGACAATTCTGCCGATTCCGAAGCAAGCGCTCCTTCTAACAGTGAATCTGTGCCTCCCTCAGATGAAAGCACACCTATCGAGGACGAAAGCAAGACCGAGGCTTATAAGCCCCAAGGCGGGGAATTTTCATTTCCCAACGGTTTGCTTATACTAAATGACCGCTGCATGGAGTCCTTTGGCGGCAGTTATGATAATGCAAATCTTTACTATCAGTATGTAACGGAACATAAGACGAAATTGGGCGACGATGTCAATGTCTTCTCCTTAGTAGTACCCACAGCATCTTCCATTTATTTACAAGAAGTTGTAATAGATGGCAAGGATTTTTATGCTTCCTACGGCGGCGATCAAGTTAAAAAGCTTTCTTATTTGGATGACTTGTTTGCAAAAGACGGAGATGTTGTTTCTGTAAACGTGTACGATGAACTGTTTAAGCATTGGAATGAAGAAATTTATTTCCGCACGGATTGGCACTGGACACAGCTTGGCGCATATTATGCTGCACAAGTTTTTGCAAAATCAGCCGGCTATGAAATGGAAAAACTTAACAGCGGATATTACAAAGAAGTTATAAAAAGTGCTGACGACGGCACACAGCTTGGCTTCTTAGGTTCACTGTATGCATCTACTGACCGCCCCAAAGTTCTTGCCGATAATCCCGATAGGTTCTTTTGGTACGAGTTTAACCACGAGTATACCGTTGATTACTATGACAGAGAAACAGGCACAACATTGAAGAGAACACGTAATACCTGCTATCCTACAATAAGCAATGAATATGTAAGCTCTTGGTATATGACCTTTTTGGATGCTGACAACAACGTATGTAAAATAAATACAGGCAACAAGAACGGGAAAGTAGCTGTTGTGTTTAAGGATAGCTTCGGCAATTGTTTTGCTCCTATGCTCATGTCTATGTATGAAACTATATACACTGTTGACTTCAGATATTTCACGCAAAACTCTGTTGAGTTTTGTCAAAATGTCGGTGCTACGGACGTTTTGTTTGTAATGAGTTCCTTCTCCGCTATGGGTAGTAATTGTTTAAATATAGGCAGAATGGCAAGACGATAATATTATGAGAAAATTTTTATTAGTATTTTTAATATGTAATCTGTTATTTGCAACAGCATGCAGTTCTATTGAAATTAGTGATAACAACGGTGACAGTTCTATCAATGAAAGCGTAGTTTTCGAAACATCTGTCTCCGACGTTAACAGTTCTGAAGCCGATAACGAAACAACAGACTTTAATGTGTCAGAAAGCGAAGACGAGGAAAGCTTTATATCCTCCGTTGACAGCCAAGAAGAAAATTCTTCTGTAAACGTGGGTGAAAGCGAAGAACCCCCATCAGACTCGTCCGAAAGCGAAAACATTGATGTTATATCTTCAGAGGTCGAAAGTGAAGAGCCTGAGACTACTTCATACGATATCGAAAGTGACGACTCAGACATTATACCTTCCGAAGACGAAAGCTCTGTCATTAACAGCGTTTCTGATGAAGTGGAAGAAAGCAATGAAGAGTCTTACGTTGTTTCTGCTCCCGAGCCAAACGGTGCTGTTTTTGTAAGCAACGGAATACTTATTTCGGGTACAAGAGGTATGGAGCAATATTACGGCTCCGAGGCCTCAGGTTCACAGTATTCTGCATATGTATCCGCTTTTAAAGAAGATTTAGGCACTGACGTCAACGTTTATTCCGTGGTTGTGCCTCACGCAAGTTGTTACTATGCACCGGCCTCTTACTCGAACCTGATTACCAGGGGACAGGTAAATTTTAGCAATCTTAAAGCCAAGGCCGGCTCCAATGTAAATTATGTTGATGTATACGCAACGCTTGCAAAGCACGTAGATGAAGATATATATCCGAGAACGGAGCACCACTGGAACGCTCTTGGTGCATATTATGCTGCGGAAGAATTTGCAAAGATGGCAGGGGTAGATTTTGCGCCGCTAAGCAGTTTTGAAAAAATAATCAAGGAAGGCTTTGTTGGGACGCTCTATGCATTTTCCAAGTCTTCCGTACTGCTCAATAACCCAGAAGATTTTGTGATCTATAGACCTACACAAGAGTATACGGCATATTTTTGCAACGAGGGAAATTACAATTTTGATAATTATAATTATAGCAGAAGCTCTGTTGTATTTGACGTAAAAAGCTACGCAGGTGCATTTTTAGGCGGCGACTCTGTTTGGGTAAAAATTGTTACGGGCAACAACACAGGACGTAAGCTTGTTATTTTTAAAGATAGCTACGGCAATGCATTTGTGCCCTTTACCGTGGGGTCGTTTGACGAAATATATGTGCTTGACCTACGCAACTACAATCGCAACGGTGTGGATTTTTGCCAAAATGTCGGTGCAACCGATGTTGCGTTTGTAGTTTCCGGTTTTACTGCAACGGGTACTGTGTACAAAAATATTGAAAAAATCAGAACTGCACCGTAAGGGGAGTGTTTTTATGTTTGATTTTGCTTATCCATTAAATTCAAACGATATACTTAAAAACAAGAAGAAATATAAAAAAGCTTTACTTGCGGACGGTAGCCATCGGGTAAAGAAAAACATCGCCATACTGGGCGGTTCTACAGTTGATCATATTAAAGATATACTTGAACTGTTTTTGCTTGACAACGGCATCGAACCCTGTTTTTACCAGTCCGAATACGGTATGTATTGGGAAGATGCAATGTTTGGCAATCCCGAGCTTGACGGCTTTTCTCCCGATCTTGTTTATATCCACACCACTGCAAGAAATTTAGAACCGTATTTTCCTTCCATTGCTGACAGTGCAGAGAAATGTGCAGAAAAGTTAAACAGCGCAAAAGAGCATTTTTCTGTAATGTGGCAGGCTCTTGGAAAAAAGTTTTCTTGTCCCGTTATACAAAACAATTTTGAGCTTCCGCATTACAGATTGCTTGGCAATCTGGACGGTGCTGATATTCACGGTGCCACATATTTTGTGCGCAAAATGAACGATTTTGTTGCAGAGTACGCTGTAAGCAATCAATACTTTTATCTTAACGATGTAAACTTTGTATCTTCTTGCTACGGCATAGACAAGTGGTCGGATTTGTCCTCTTGGTATATGTTTAAATACGCTATGTGTTTGGACGCAATACCGGATTTTGCGTTTAATTTAGCCAACATCATAAAATCTATATACGGCAAATCCAAAAAAGCATTGGTCCTTGACATGGATAATACACTTTGGGGCGGAATTGTTGGAGATGACGGCGTTGAGGGCTTGGAACTTGGCAACGAAACTCCTGTTGCACAAGGATACACTGAGTTTCAAAAATATGTAAAAAAGCATAGGGATATGGGTATTATGCTTACCATTTCTTCAAAAAATGACTACGAGAATGCCATTGCGGGACTGAAGCATCCCGACAGTGTACTTAGCCCCGATGATTTTTTAAATATTAAAGCAAATTGGGAACCCAAACATTTAAATATTGCCTCTATTGCAAAAGAACTCAATATTATGGCAGACTCCTTAGTTTTTGTCGATGACAATCCGGCGGAGAGAGCTATTGTTAAAGATTCATTGCCTTGTGCCGTGCCTGAAATAGATTCCGTGGAGAACTACATTAGAATTTTAGACAGAAACGGGTATTTTGAAGCTATATCCATATCAGAGGATGACATAAAACGTAACGAGATGTATAAGGCAAACGCCGCACGTGAAAAAGAACTTTCTGCATTCGAAGATTACGGTGACTATCTTGTAAGTTTGGATATGCACGCCGAAATTGATGCATTTTCACCAGTATATATCCAAAGAATTGCACAACTCACCAACAAAAGCAACCAGTTTAACCTTACAACACGCAGATATTCTTCTCAAGAAATTTCCGCTGCGATGGAAAACAATGCCTATATAACATTGTACGGCAAACTTACCGATAAGTTTGGTGATAACGGCGTTGTTTCCGTTGTTCTCGGCGAAACAGAAGAGGACAAACTGCATATTAAGCTATGGTTGATGTCTTGCCGTGTTTTGAAGCGAGATATGGAATACGCGATGCTTGATACTTTAGTTGAAAAATGCCGAATACAAGGTATTAAGACCATTTACGGCTATTATTATCCTACTGCAAAAAACAATATGGTAAGGCATCTATATAAAGATTTTGGATTTGAGCTTCTTAGTGAAGACGAGACAGGTAATACGGTTTGGTCTTTGCAAACAGAAACGTATGAAAAGAAAAACCGCTATATAAAAGTAAATTAATTAGTCAACGAGGTGTGTTATGACTGAGAAACAAATATACGAAAGATTGGAATCGGTTTTTACCGACATTTTTGATGAAGAGATTAAGCTTTCTGCCGAAACAACAGCAGAAGATGTGGAGGATTGGGACAGCCTTACCCATATATCTCTAATTTCTGCCGTAGAGGCAGAGTTTGGTGTCCGTTTTAAAATGAAGGAAGTGTCCGCTATGAAAAATGTAGGCGAAATGGTTGCCATAATTTCCGAAAGGGCATAGTCAAAAAATGATGTATAAAAAACATATATCCGTATTTCTTGCATTATGCTTTATATTTTCAGCTTTTTCTTGTAATAGCGAAAAGGAAAATTATGAAAGCAGCGATGAAACTGAAACAGTAAGCGGCGCTCAAACTTCAGTATCGAGCGAGGAAGACGAAAAAAGCTTTGCATTTGATTCAGAAGATGACAATTCATACGAGCTGATATCTGAGTCGGACGAGGAAAGCACAGTGTCGGAGGAAGAAATTTTTGAATCTTCTGAAAGCGCCGAAGAAAGTTTTAGTTCGGAAGAGACCTCAGATGCTGTCTCAAACATTGATGAATCTTCCGAAGAAGACACGGAGCAAAGCTTAGATTGTACGAGCGAAGAAAGCAGCTCTTCGGAGGAAACAAGCGAAGAGATAGATCCGTTGCTTGAGCAGACGTTTGTAATATACAGTCCCGAGATAAGCTATGATCTCTCTTGGGAAAGCGAAGGTCTTGAGCTTTATAATACCGAATTTCGCATGAGCGATACGTTGGCACAGAAATTCAAAAATCAAATTAACAGCTTTTCAAATGCACAGTCTATAATGCTGATAGAGCTTGATACGAATATGACCTTTGCATACTCTAAGGATACGAAAATTGCCACCGCAAGTTCTATAAAGGGTCCCGTGGGTTTGTATGTTAACAAGTGTATAGATGCGGGTATAATTTCTTGGGATACATATAAATCTTATCAGCCGTGGCATTTTCAGGCAAACAGTACCGGTACGGTGCAAAACTATGCCTACGGCACTGCATTCAGCGTGGAAACTCTTATGGATTATATGATACGCATTAGCGATAACCAAGCGTATCTTATGCTTAAAGAACTTGTCGGCGCGGCGAATTTTAATCGTATGATGAAGACGTTAGGAAGTTCAGAAATTATAGCGCCCGGTTCCAACTGGGGCTACATAACTGCGAAGGAAATGGCGTCTGCTTGGCGAGAAATATATTATTACAGCCTTGAAAGCGAAAGCGGTGCAGGTCTTTTTGATAGATATATGCATGCGCAGTATAATTATATTTGGCGCGCTATCCCTCAATACGAGGCGGCACATAAATCCGGTTGGAGTGGTAAAGCCTTCAACGACGCAGGTGTAGTCTTTGCCGATGGTCACGAGTATGTTTTGGTTGTCCTTTGCGGCAGAAGCGGTGTTAAAGATCCCAGAAGCCAGTATCAGTTTACGGCGATAACCAAGCTTTTGGCAGAGCTTATGGTTGAGTATAACGCATATAAGGCTGAAAACGGTTTGTAATAAAGAAAGAGGTTTTTTATGTTAAAACTGATATCCTGGAATGTTAACGGGCTCAGAGCTTGTATAAAGAAAGGCTTTTTTGATTTCTTTTATAAAGAGGACGCCGATTTCTTTTGTGTACAGGAAACAAAGATGAAGCCCGAACAGGCGGACTTCGAATTCAACGGATATCATAGCTATTGGAACAGCGCGGAAACAAAAGGATATTCAGGCACTTTAATTGTGGCAAAAAACGAGCCTCTCTCAGTTATCAGAGGAATAGACGGACTGCATTGCAACGAGGGAAGGCTAATAGTTTTGGAATACAACGATTATTACGTTGCCACCTCATATTCACCAAATGCACAACCTGAGCTTAAACGCATTGAATACAGAATGCAATACGAAGAAGATATGCGTATGTATCTGTCGAATTTAAGCAACGATAAGCCTGTAATTTTGTGCGGAGATTTAAATGTGGCTCACAAAGAGATAGATCTTAAAAATGCGAAGAGCAATATTGGTAACCCCGGCTTTTCTTACGAGGAAAGAGGTTGTTTTTCTGCGTTGCTTAATTCAGGCTTTACAGATACATATCGTCACTTATATCCGGACAGAACGGATGCCTACACTTGGTGGTCTTACCGGGCCAACGCACGCGCTAACAATGTAGGTTGGAGAATTGATTATTTTTTGGTGTCTGACGCTATAAGGGATAAAATAGATGATGCGTCAATTTACCCCGATGTGTTCGGAAGCGACCATTGTCCAATAGGACTTACGTTAAGGTTGTGATGTTATGTTAAGCTTTGAGGAAGCGGCCGAATACCTTGATACTGTTGTCGACGAATTGCCGGAAGTTTTGCTTAGAGAGCTTAACGGCGGCGTAAACATTGTGCCGCAGGTAATGCGCAGTAACAAGAATTCTGCTCTATACACATTGGGTCAGTATAACAAAGGCGGCAAGTTAGGGCGCTATATTATAATATATTACGGCTCTTTTAAAGCGAGCTTTCCGGGCGCAAGCGACGAAATGCTGAAGAATAAATTAAGGGAAGTTTTACTGCACGAATTAACCCATCATAATGAATCGCTGGCAGGTATAAAAGACTTGGAATATATGGATGAAGCGCAGGTAGCCCATTATGAAAGCACGGGTGAATTTTTGCCAATATCAAATTTTGCCGGTAAAGAAAAGGGGGAACAGTAATTGTTCAAAAAAATAAAAAGCTTTTACTTAGAAAATATGGATTTGGTAAATAAGTTTTGGCTTAATCAAATAGCTATGTCAATTCTTGGCATAATGGTATGTTTACCGATGGTTATGCTTGGAAATGCCGGATTGATTATAGCTTCCGTTTTTGCGTCAGCTTTCTTCCTATGCTTACTTTACGACAACGCTTGGGACAGAGGCTTTAAGGACAGCAATAAAGTATCCAATAAACGACTTGAGTTCAGGCCTTTGCATGGTGCCAAGGTTGCCGTTTTTGCTTATGCACCTTCTCTGTTTTTTTTAAGCTTGTGGGCATTGAGCGTTATATTTAATGTCTTCGGCATTGAAGTATTCAATAGTGTGGGTGTGATAGGGAAAGCAGTCGTTGAACTGTTTTGTAACGGCACCTATTTAGGCATAGCTTATGTGTTATTGGAATATATTGAAGAGCCATATTCCATATTTGTGGTTGCAATGTGCTTCTTACCCGCAATAGGCGCCTATGGTCTTGGTTACAGACTTGGGCTTGCAGACAAACAGATAAAAACGTTCTTTGGTATGAAGCCCGCTTTGGGAGAAGGAGCGAAAAAGCCTACCCAACGCAAAAGCAGTCATTAATCAAGTCACCCCGTCATACCTTTTATAGACGGGGTGTATTTTATGAAATTTAACAAAGCTGCAATTTGTGCTGTAATCTTACTAATACTGTGCGTTTTCTTAATTGCGTTTTTTTGCATTATCGCATTTTCAACATCATACGGGTATTCGGTGCAAAACAACAAAAACAGCTCGCCCGTGGGAAATTTTGATGTCACGAGTAGGATTACAGTTATAATCGATGCAGGCCACGGAGGTATTGACCCTGGCGCTGTTGCTAACAACCTTGTTGAAAAGGATATCAATCTTGCAGTTGCTAAAAAGCTTAAGGATTTTTTATCGTTGTCGGGATACAATGTGTTACTTACACGTGAAGAGGATGTTGCGCTTTGCGATGCAAACAAAAGCAGTTATAAAAGAGATGACTTGGAGCGGAGACTTTCTTTAGTAGAAACAACGGATAATTGTGTTTTTGTCAGCATACATATGAACAAGTTTGAGTTGGAATCTGCCGGTGGTCTGCAAACTTTCTACTCGCCTAACAACTCAGAAAGTTTAAAGCTTGCGGAATGTATACAGACCGCATCTAAAGTGTTGGACCCTAATAATAAGCGTGCCGTAAAAAGCGATGACGGTAATATATTTATTCTAAAAAATACCTTTAAACCTGCAGTGCTTGTAGAATGCGGATTTTTATCAAATCCCAACGATGCGGCAAATCTGTCCGATCCTGTCTATCAAAACAAGCTTGCCTATGTTTTATACGCAGGAATTATAAATTATCTTGGAGAATAGCGTATGAAAAGTATATTTGTTTGTGAAAATTGTGAATATACCGCTTCAAAATGGTCGGGACGTTGTCCAATGTGCGGCGAATGGAACACTATGCAAGAGAAAAGCTCTGTGCAAGAAGAAAAAAGCAAAATACGCATTCCCGGTAAAAACGCTGTAAAGTCGGTGGGGAAGGGCAGTTCAAAAAAACTCAAGGACATCAGCTTTACAGACAGAATACGTTTTTCCACGGGCATCGGCGAATTTGACCGTGTACTTGGAGGCGGAATTGTTGAGGGAAGTGTTGTGTTGCTTTCAGGTGAACCAGGCATAGGCAAATCTACACTTTTATTACAAATTTGCGATGCTGTCGGCGCAAACGCAAGTATCTTATACGTATCGGGCGAAGAAAGCGCACCGCAAATAAAAATGCGTGCCGAAAGGCTTGGAATAGGCACTGAAAACTTGCTTGTGCTCTGTGAAACAAATATAAACAAAGTAACCGCAGAAATTGAAGCAACGTCTCCAAAAGTGGTTATAATTGACTCTATACAGACGATGTACGATGATAATTTAAGCTCTATGCCTGGCACTGTCACCCAAGTTAAACAAAGCTCTATGGCTATGATCAATGTTGCCAAGTACACAGGCACAGCTGTAATAATTGTAGGACACGTTAACAAAGACGGCGCCATTGCAGGTCCTAAGGTGCTTGAGCATATGGTAGACTCTGTACTGTATTTTGAGGGCAACAAGCAATTGCTTTACAGGATAATCAGAGCAGTCAAAAACCGTTTTGGTTCGACTAACGAAATCGGCGTATTTGAAATGTGCGATAACGGCTTATCAGAAGTGCCGAATCCCTCGGAAGTATTATTGTCGCAACGCCCCTTGGGTGTATCGGGTTCGTGTGCGGTTTGTGTTATGGAAGGGACAAGACCCATTATTGCAGAAATACAAGCTTTGGTTAATCCTTCACCGATCCCATCTCCGCGCAGAATGGCATCAGGTGTTGATTACAATCGTGCATCATTGCTGTTGGCCGTGCTTGAAAAACGTTTGGGCTTAAAATTTTCTTCGCAAGAAGTATTTTTAAATGTTACCGGCGGTCTACAGCTTTACGAAACGGCAACAGATATGGCAATTGCTATGGCTCTCATATCTTCCTTAAAGGATATACCAATCCCGGAGGACGTTATTGTATTTGGTGAAATTGGTTTGGCCGGCGAATGCAGAACCGTTGCAGGTATGGAACTAAGAATTAACGAAGCAATACGTCTTGGTTTCACGACCATTGCCGTGCCATATCATTCCATATCGCGATTAAAAAAAGATTATGGCGGTGTAAAAATCGTTGGAATAAAAAGCGTGTATGATTTGCTAAAGCTTATAAAGGATTATCAATGAAAGATACTATAATAATCAGCTCACTTGTAAATAACGATATAACAACAGAGCTTGATAAAATCGGAATACAGTATATTAAAGGCGGAAAAAGCAGTAATATAGATAACGAAACAGCATATCATCCTGATATGCTGTTTTATCCGCTGCAAAACGGCGAAATTTTGGTGGAAAAAGGTTTTGTTCACGATTTGGACACATTTTTCAAAATTAAAGAGTCAAAAACAAAATTAATAGGAAAATATCCGTTTGATTGCAGGTTTAATTGCTTTACAGCAGGCAATAAGCTGATTTGCGGAAAAGGCGTGGCGGAAGAAATCAAAGAAGATGCCCAAAACGCAGCTCTTGACATTGTTTATGTTAACCAAGGTTACTCAGCGTGCAGTACGGCTAAGCTTAATAATGATGCATTTATATGTTCTGATATCGGAATATACAAAACACTAACATATTTGGGCTTTGATGCAATCTTTGTCGAAAGCGAAGGTATAGCTTTAAACGGATATAATTGCGGTTTTATAGGCGGTTGCGTTTTATACACAAACAAAGACATAATAGCGTTTAGCGGTTGTATTGAGAACCACAAGCGATATAATGATATAAGATCTTTTTGTGCAAATTATAACATTACTGCGTACAGTTTGAGCAAGTCTCGGCTATACGATTACGGTGGATTTGTAACTAATAAACCCATATAAACAACTACATAATAAATTATTTTGTTTTCCCTGCTTCCTATTATACAAAATTTTCATTTTGTATAATAGGAAGTAATAAAATATATATCAAAACATTTTTCATATTAAATATAAAAACGCAGGCGTTATCAAATCGCCTGCGTTTCGGTTTATTCTAAGTAATCCAATATGTCAACTTTCTCATAATCAGGAAGAACAAAATCTTTGTCGCTTGCAGTCGCTTTCAATTCATCTATAAATAGGTATTGCGTACTGTCATCCACCGAAGAAATTAAAAGCATCAGTTCCAACTCTTTGGCTTCATTAAAAACAAGATAATACTTATTTACGTAGTAATCAAAGTACTGCTCATAAACATACTGTTTGCCTTCATAATCACAGTAACCACTATGATCATAAATATATGTAGTCCTTGGATAAGTGTAATCGTAAGTTTCTTTATCGTATTCCGTATACACAATTTTCTCTATTTCGTGACGAACCTCATATATCGTCGTACCCTCATGATATATTGCAAAATCTGCACCATTAGCATAATCATAAGTGTAATACTGTTTTCCGTCCTTAATGTACTCTGCGCCGTAATTTAGCGGATATCCAAGCTCATTTGAATGGTAATTGTATTTAAATGTATATTCATCAGACATTAAAATTTCTACGTATTCCTTGCCGTAGCTACCGTTTGTTTCGTATACCTTTCCGTCGTCAAACTCCAACTGCAACTTATAAGGCGAAACGATTGGCGTAGGCGTAGTGTAACTTGGCTTTTCGCCGTTAAGGTATGCGCCGACTGCCTCTGTTGCTTTATCAAAATTCAACTGTCCAACGGAATGATAATAATATAGGTCTGACAGCATTGACAAATCGAAGTAGTCATCGTATGCTTGTACAACAGGATTTTTCTCTGTTGTGTTTCCGTATAACTGTACAAACGCGTCAAAACTAATCATATTATCTGTGCCGATATTGGGAAAACGCGCCACATTTATATTAAATTTTTGTTTAAGTCCCAAACCGTTACTTTTGTTCTCCCCTACTCTTTCACCGGTAAAATCATAGCTCACAGAAAACTGTTGCTCGCCAACAGCGTTAATGATGTTGATTTTGGCATTTCCTGCTGCTTTTGTGTCGTTCCCACTATTTGATGACGTGATCAACAACTCGTCTCCAAGCAAAATTTTTGCTTCCGTGGAAAAACTATCTCCGTCGTTTGACTTTGCAGCAGAGACAGTAAGCACATCAAATTCAGCGCTGCCACCGTTGGCCTTTACAGAAACCTCTGCATATTCGGTTCCATCATCATTAGAATACGCAAGGTCCAGTATAATGTAATGATTATTAGGGTCATACAAATCGAAAGTTTCTCTGCAAAGCGTATTATCCGCAAAGTATCGCGTCCATTTAAAGTGTAACTTTTCATCTTTAAAGGTGTTGGCTACCTCTATCATAGGATAGTACCACTCGCTGTAAATTAAGTTATCCTTTAAATTCTCAACACCGTTTTGTGTAGAGTTGGAAGAAAACAACTCATTGGTGATATCCGTTATCCATTTTGTTAAAACATCGCTATTTAGTGTAAACGACACAGTGTTTGTTTTAAAATTCAAACCGTTAAGTGAATAATTTGTCTTTCCTTGAGTAAAAGCTGCATTTTTAATACACTTTACAAGTTCGTTTTTTCCATCTGTAAAGCAATTATATCCGTCATCGTAATAACATAGCGGTTTATGGTTTAAAACAGTGCCGTAATCCAAAAGCATCTTGTTATCCTCTTGAACGCAACGCTTATATACTTCCACGCTGTCAAAAGCATCAAGTTTTATCGCATAATCGTAGTTTAAGTCCTTATTTAAGAGCAAGGAAAAATCTAAATCGACATTTCCATCTTCAACCATTTCTTGGTTAACTGTGTAGTTGCTTATGTTTAAAGACGATGTCAAATCTAATGTTTTATCGTTAAATATAGGAATATAAGAGTTGCTGCCGGCAAAAATACTAAACAAGACGTTGCCAAGATTATTGTAAAAATCACCGTTATTAAAAAAGCTCTCGAGCCCGCCTGTAAATCTGTTGCAGGACAATAAAGACAGGCAAGCAGAAAACAAAACGGTAATTAACATAATTACGGAAATAATTCTTTTCATCAACATCGCTCCTACGTACTATTTAACCAATTTTCCTCGTTTGCGCAACGAAGAAAAAATATAACACACTGCCAATACAATCAAATTGCAAAAAATTATAGCCGAACTTACAGGGATTTGTATCGAAACGGCGCAAAGACTCAAGACGAAACCGCCTATATAAGCAACAACTGAAGCTACTATTGCCAAAAGAACACAAGATTTATAAGTCTTAGCAAGCCTAAGAGAAGAAACTACGGGAAACACGGTAAGACTGGAAATCAAGAGCGCGCCGATCAAACGCATCCCTACAACAATGGATACAGCGGTTAATGACGCAATAATAAAGTTATATACGCCTACTTTACCACCGGTTGCCGAAGAAAAATTTTCGTCAAACGTTACAGCGAAAATTTTATTATAGAACATTATGTAAACAACAATGACGGTTATTGATAATACAACGCATAACAAAAAATTGTTATCGTTTATAGCAAATAAACTGCCTGTTAAATAGCTGTTATAGTCTGTATTGCTGCCGTTTTCCAACCTTGTGGCGAAAATACCTATCGCCATAAAACTACCAGATACAATAGCGACGGCTGCATCTCCGTTAATTTTGCTGTTTTGGCGTATTTGTAAAAGCAGAAATGCCACAAACACTACAACGACCAAAGCTACTTCAAGTCTGGCGCTTCCAAAACTCGCTGCAACGGCTAATGTACCAAAACTTACATGTGAAAGCCCATCACCGAGCATAGAATATTTTTTTAATACTACTTCTACGCCAAGCATAGCGGTACAGGCAGAAATTAAAACTCCCACAACGAAAGCTTGGAAATAAAAGTCCTTTATTAGGTAAAGGTTATCTAATGACATTGCTATTTGCCTCTTTTTCCAACATAATACTTATAGATATCGCTCTTTTTGTATTCTTCAGTCGTTCCGAAAAATCGATTATCGTTTCCCAAATGTAATATTTTGTTGCAGTAGCTTACCGCATTTTCAATATCGTGGGAAACCATAACAATTGCGACACCGTGGTGTGAATTGAGGTGAGACAAAAGCTTATAGAAATTGTCACTGGCGGCAGGATCAAGGCCCGTGACGGGCTCATCTAAAAACACAAGTTTTTCGGCCGCGCAAATGGCTCTGGCCAACAAAACCCTTTGTTGCTGCCCGCCTGAAAGTTCAAGGAACGAACGACTCTTGTAATCATTTATACCCAAAAGCTTCATACTGTCGTCAGCTCTGCAACGCTGCGATTTGTTGTACCGCGGGCTAAAAAAGCTTTTACCTACAAAGCCTGACATTACCACCTCTTTTACCGATGCAGGAAAATGTGTATTAAGCTTTAGTTTTTGAGGTAAGTACCCGATGTCGGATTTGCTGATGCCGTGCAACAAAATGCTACCAGATTTAATAGGAACCAAACCAAGTATAGCGTTTGTTAAAGTTGATTTCCCTGCCCCGTTTTCCCCGACGATGCAAAGGAAGTCGTTTTCTTCAACCGTAAACGAAATATCTGTAAGTATCGGTTTTCCTTCATAGTTAACGCAGAGATTAAAACACTCTAAAAGTTTATCCATTCAATAAAGCCCTCTTTAAGTTGGCGGCGTTTTGTCTCATAATGTCAATATATGTTATGCCTTTATCAAAATCCAACTTGCTAACATTGTGCGCACTGTGTAAAAGCAATGCGGTTGCACCTGTCTCTTTCGTGATTGTTGAATACAGATCGGCAGTAGCAAATTCTTCGTAAAATATGTATTTAACATTATTGTTTTTCATTTCACTAATTAAATTTGCTACAGATGCCAAATCCTCAACCTGCATATCGGAACAACTGTTAAAAGGCGCAACAAAATCTAAATCGTACTCGTCTACGAAATATAAAAAAGCAAACTTACCGCTGAAATACAAAGTTTTTTGTTTTGCACTATCAAAAATATTTTTAAAGTCAGTATCAAGGTCTTTTAGTTCAAACAAATAGTTTTCATAATTCTTTTTATAGTATTCAACATTGTCGGGATCAACACGGCATATTGCGTTATATATTTCCGTAAGCATATTCATGGCAATCACGGGGCTGGTCCATATGTGAGGATCCGGAGCGTGATCGTGACCGTCATTATTATGGCCGTTATGGTCATTTGCATAACGCAGTTGTAAATTTTTTGACAAGTCCAACACAGATACGTTTTCGTTTATTGTTCCTATAATATTATCAACCCAAATTTCCATATTGGGGCCGGTGTATACGAAAATGTCGCAACTATTAATTTTACGTACATCAGAAGCGGTTAGCTCAAAACTGTGGCTGTTTGTGCCTGGAGTGAGCAACATAGTAACCTCACCCTTTTCGCCGAGAATTGCTCGTGCGAAATCGTATTGGGGAAATAATGTTGCTACTACAGAAACCACCCCATCTTCTTCTGCTTTATCGGAGCAACCGTAAGCAAAAGGCAAAAACAACAATAAACAAAGCAGAACGGCAATTGCTCTTTTCATAATTATATGCACCTTTCACACAAGCCGTAAAAAACGGTTTTGCTTCCATCCAATAAAAATTTGTGCTGGCTGTTTAAGTGTTGTTGCACATCGGAAAAGACATAACAATCCAAATGATGTAATGTTTTACACTTCGTGCAAACAAAATGTAAGCATTCTTCGCCGTGTTTATGGTCGCAGTACTGATATAAAGCGCCTACACTGTTACCTAAATTAAACTTTAATAAAACACCGTCTTCAGCAAGACGCTCAAGTCGTCTGTATACAGTTGATCGCGAAACGCCTTCGGCTGCAACGGCCGCAAAGACTTCATCAGCAGAAAAATGAGTCTTGCTGTTATCTTTCAAAAAGCTTACAATCAAGGCCTCTTGTTTAGTTTTATATCTATTTTTAAGTTCGTTCATTAAAAACCCTATCGTTATTGCAAATTTAAGACTTAGTATCAATTTATTATACCGCAAACACCATCTTTTGTCAATAGAAAAACGGCGACGCTACATAGCGCCGCCGTAAAAATATCAAGTTTAACCTTTAACGAGCTTTTCGATTTCTGCTGCGAAATCATCTTCTCTCTTTTCAATACCTTCGCCGCGTTCAAGCTTGATGAAAGAAACAACCTTAATGGCGCCGCCAAGAGCCTTTTCGGTGTTTTCGATGTATTTAGCGATGGTAATGGAATCATCCTTAACGTAAGCCTGTTCAACAAGACAAGCCGTCTGGTAGTACTTATTGATTCGACCTTCAACCATCTTAGCCTTAACAGCGTCGGGCTTGTTAGCCATAGCTTCGTCGTTGGAAATCTGAGCAAGAAGAATATTCTTTTCGTTTTCAACAACTTCTGCAGGAACACAGTTCTTGCAAACATAAGAAGCGTTCATAGCAGCTATCTGCATACAAATATTCTTTGCAAATTCAGCAAATGCGTCAGACTGTTCTACTTCGGTTTCGAACTTAGCAACTACGGCAAGCGCGCCTGCGTTATGAATATAACTGCCGGTAACGCCTTCGATTATAACGAAACGACGTATAGTGATGTTTTCGCCGATAGCAAATACCTTGTCCTTGCGAGCCTGTTCAACGGTGAGCTCACTGCCTTCAAGAGTCATTTCAAGAAGAGCTTCAAGGTTTGCGGGTTTATTCTTAACGATAGTTGCAAGAATGTCTTTAACAAATTCCTTAAAGGAAGCGTTCTTTGCAACAAAGTCGGTTTCAGAGTTAACCTCGAGGATGGCGGTAGTAAGACCGTCTTCACTCTTCATTATATCAACAACACCTTCAGCAGCAACTCTGTCTGCTTTCTTAGCAGCAACCGCAAGACCCTTCTCACGAAGAATCTTTATAGCTTCATCAGCGTCACCATTAGCTTCTACCAGTGCTTTTTTGCACTCCATCATACCGATACCGGTCTTTTTACGAAGGTCGTTAACCTGTTGAGCAGTAATTGCCATATCTATAATTCCTTTCGTTTTCTAAATATTTAAAATTATGCGTTTTCTTCAGAAGATTCAGCTTCTTCACTGGAATCGGTGAACTGTTCGCCCTGCTTACCTTCGATGATGGCGTCGGTCATAACGGAAGCGATAAGCTTGATAGCGCGTATAGCGTCATCGTTACCGGGAATTACATAGTCAACCTCATCGGGGTCACAGTTTGTATCAACGATAGCGATTACGGGAATACCAAGTTTTCTTGCTTCAGCAACAGCGTTCTTTTCCTTCTTGGGGTCAACAATAAAGATAGCTGCAGGAAGACCCTTCATATTTTTAATACCGCCAAGGTTGCGTTCGAGGTCGGAGATTTCCTTCTGCAAGGAAGCAACTTCCTTCTTGGGGAGAAGGTCGAAAGTACCGTCGGCAGCCATTTTCTCAAGGTTATGAAGTCTTGCAATGCTCTTCTTAATCGTCTTGAAATTGGTAAGCATACCGCCAAGCCAACGTACATTAACGTAGAACATTTCTGCTCTGAGCGCCTCATCCTTAATAGCGTCCTGCGCCTGCTTTTTTGTACCAACAAAGAGAACGTCACCGCCGTTGAGAGCGATGTCACGAACGAACATATAAGCTTCTTCTACCTTTTTAACGGTCTTCTGAAGGTCGATGATGTATATGCCGTTTCTTTCTGTGAAGATGTACTCTGCCATTTTAGGGTTCCATCTTCTGGTCTGATGTCCGAAATGAACACCTGCTTCTAAAAGTTGTTTCATAGAGATAACTGACATAATGTCCTCCAAGGTTTTTCCACCGACGTTTTTGAATTTACGGCACCACTGCCTGTAAAAGCAGACCTCAACCGCAGAACGCCGTGTGTATTGCCAAAGTAGCCCTACTACTCAAGCTGAACTAGTATATCACTAATTTTAATTAATTGCAATAGTTTTTTTGATTTTTTTCAAAATATTTTAGCCCAATATCCAATCGAGTGCCAACATAAAAGAAAAGCCGACGAGTAAAGCATAGGTTGCGCCGCGTTCGCTACCGTGTGCGTGAGTTTCCGGTATCATTTCATCACTGATTACATAAAGCATCGTTCCCCCTGCAAAAGCTAATGCAAAAGGCAAAATTGCATCGGATATACTTACGGCAAAATACCCTATTAACGTACCGAAAACCTCGATTGCGCCTGTAAGCAAAGCAATAACAAGCGTCCTGGGGCGACTGATACCGCCTGCAAGCATAGGCGCAATAATAACCATACCCTCAGGTATATTTTGCAAAGCTATACCGCCGGCTATCGTTATCGCGCTTGCGGTGTCACCGGTTCCAAATCCAACTCCGGCCGCTATCCCTTCCGGAAAATTGTGTATGGCTATAGCAATAACAAACAATAAAACTTTGCTTAATTTTTTTGAACTCTCAGGATGATTTTCGTCATCGACGCCGGCAAATTTATGCAAATGCGGTACAAGCTTATCAAGCAGGCTTAAACACAAAGCCCCGCAAAACAGACCCAAGACAGTGACTGCCAATGGTAACTTCCCACCGTAGGACAACGAGGGCTCAATCAGTCCAAATACTGCGGCAGCAAGCATAACACCGGCCGCAAAACTAAGTACGATATCGTTAAACGCGTGGGTCGCCTTTTTAAACACAAAACCAAAAACAGCTCCTATCATTGTTGCGCCGCCAACGCCTATAGCAGTCAACAAAACAACAGACATAAAGAAGTCCTCCTAATTATAAGCTATAGTATGATATTAACACAAACAAGCGTTAATATCAAGGTATAGCGCTGAATTTATATATCAAACTACTTGCAAGAAAATACGAACAAGCTATTGACATAACAAGCGGATTAAGATATAATTATTTAGTATGAAAAATTAAAGGATTGCAAATTCAAAGCGAGGTTAAATAATTATGCTTTCTAAGTTTCTTGACAAAATCGACTATAGTTCCTACGAGGAAATGAAAAAAGAATACAAAGTTAAAGTTCCTGAGAACTTTAACTTTGCTTACGATATAGTAGATGCATGGGCAGAGCAGGATGTTAATAAGCTCGCTTTAGTATGGTGCGATGATTTTGGTAACAGAAAGCGTTATACATTTAATGATTTAAAGCTTCTCAGTAATAAGGCGGCAAATTATTTTTTGTCTTTGGGAATAAAAAAGGGAAATAAAGTTATGCTTATGCTTAAGCAACGCCCCGAGACTTGGATATGCTTTTTGGCGTTGCACAAAATCGGTGCTGTTTGTATCCCTGCAACTTACCAGCTGACACCTAAAGATATAGTATACCGTTGTAACAGCGCGTCTGTAAAGGCGATAGTTTGCGTTGACGACAAAGAATTGGTTGGATATGTAAAAGAAGCACTTGCATCTTGCAATACGGTTGAACATTTAGCATTGGTCGGTGATAACATTTGTGAAGGTGCTTTGGATTTTCGCAATGAATATATCAAAATGTCTGACAAGCTGGAAAGAATCGTCAATAACAACGACGACCCTATGCTTATGTATTTTTCCTCCGGCACAACAGGAATGCCGAAAATGATTTTGCACACATTCACCTACCCTATCGGACATATACTTACAGCGAAATATTGGCAACGTGTTATCAACGGTGGTCTACATTTAACTATGTCTGATAGCGGTTGGGCAAAGTTTGCCTGGGGTAAAATTTACGGTCAGTGGATTTGCGGCGCAGTTATCGTTGCGTACGATAACGAAAAATTTAACGCAAAAAACACTTTGGATCTTATTGCTGAATTGCGCATTGATACTTTTTGTGCACCTGCAACAATTTTCCGCTTCTTCATAAAGGAAGATTTGCAGAATTATGATTTTTCTTCTATCAAACATTGTTGCGTTGCCGGCGAGCCCCTTAATCCCGAAGTGTTCAACCAATTCAAGAGATTGACGGGACTTACATTGACAGAAGGCTTTGGACAATCGGAAACACCTGTGCTTTTAGCAAACTTTGACGGATTCGATATTAAGCCGGGTTCCATGGGCAAGCCTTCACCCGATTACGATGTAGATATTGTAGACGAGGACGCCAACAGCTGTGAAGACGGTATCGTTGGCTCTGTTGTTATTAAAAATCTTGATAAGCACTACCCCTGCGGTTTGTTGAAGTGCTATGTCGATGACCCTGCTGCAAATGAAAAGGCTTTTCACGATAATTTCTACGATACTGGTGATATGGCGTGGAGAGATGCGGACGGCTATTATTGGTTTGAAGGACGCTCTGACGACGTAATAAAGTGTTCAGGCTACAGGATCGGTCCCTTTGAAGTTGAAAGTGCCATAATGACGCATCCTTCTGTTTTAGAATGTGCTGTTACTGCCGCACCTGACCCTGTACGCGGTCAGGTGGTAAAAGCTACAATTGTTTTGGCGCGCGGTTACTCTCCTTCTGACGAGCTTAAAAAGGAAATCCAAAACCATGTTAAGCATGTTACCGCTCCTTACAAATATCCCAGAATAGTTGAATTTGTAGAAGAGCTTCCCAAAACAACAAGCGGTAAAATAATGCGCAAAAAAATTAGGAACGATGACCATGCAAAGCAACAATAACAACAGCTTGCGTAATAAAGAGAACATAATTAAAGCCACGCTCGGTATTTGTTTGCCCTTGGCATACTATTATGTTTGCTTTTTTGGTTATTACAGCATATTGTTTTTTATCCCTGCTACAATTGTTGTAAGTGTTTTGTATTCCGTGCCTTATTTCTTAAATGCTCATAAGATAAAAAGCAACAATGTAACAACCATCAAAGCTTTTATTGTTAATGATGCCTTGTTTTCGTTATTGCCCGCCTCTTCTTGCTGTGTTTTAACTGCCATAATATTAGAGACTTTTTTTACGGGCTATGAAGATGTGTGGCTGTTTGCGGTAATATTATTGTTAATTTTTATAATAGTAGCGTTATATTTTTGGCTTAGATACTTTGTTTCCAACAGTGTGATAAAGCGGCTAAAAGAAAAAAAGGATAGCCGCCCTTAGCTCAGTGGATAGAGTACCGGATTCCGATTCCGATGGTCGAGGGTTCAAATCCCCCAGGGCGGGCCAGAAAAGAACCCACATTTGTCTACGACAAGTGTGGGTTCTTTTCAATGAAATAAATCCCTTGCGGGATTTGTTAAATAACGCTTCGCGTTATAAAATAGCTGACGCTATGAAATACGCAGCGGCGTATAAAGGATTTATTTTATTTCACATTTTGCCGTTAAGGCAAAATATTTCATAATCCGAAGGATTATTTCATATTGCGTAGCAATATTTCATTAAATATGCTATAATATTTGTAGAGGGATAGCACGATGAGATATGTTGTACTGAAGGACGAAAAGGAGTTTTTCACTTATCAACTGGAAGCGATCTATCAGTACGATGAAGACGAATGGAAATATATTTGTTCCCACGACAATGTGCTACCTGCAATGTGGGAACCGTTTAGAGGGATTGTCGGAAAATCCGTTTTTGAAAATATAGACGAATTGCTTAATGAATTAAAAGCAGAACCGGAGTATACGCAATATTTTT
>SVRF01000073.1 GCA_015064945.1 Oscillospiraceae bacterium
AATGTATACCTTGCCGTTTGCACGGTAGTATACTACATAATCATCAACTGCAACTTCGTCAACGAGAACAACTTCGTCAAGGTCAAATGCTTGAGCTGTGTTTGTAACCTTGATTGTTCCGCGTGCTTCGCTGTAAGATGTTACAGCACCGTAGCCGGAGCTGCGGCTATCAACAGTCTTGAAGAGGTAGCTGTATGTCTCACCACCGTCAACAGATACGAAGCGATAGTACTCAAGAGACGGTTTGTTCATACCATCAATGAATGCTGTGTCTGAATAAATTGCATTGCCGTGCTGGTCTTCAACCTTCATCCAGTCGTAGTCACCATCATCAGCAACTGTCTGACCGTTGAGCATGTAAGCATACTTATTGAACTCCGCACCAACAAGAGCTGCCTCGGTCGGGTTCTTTGTAGAATCGCCTGCATCTACACTCTTTGCAATCTTAGCTACATCCTTGGAAGCTACGATCTGCTTCTCAACGCCATCAACGATGAAGCTGATGTACGGACGGATTGTGCTGTTGCTTGTGCTCTCACCGTCAGGCATAATCTTTGTTGCGATTGCCGGAACGGTGTAAGCTACAGTGTCGCTGTGAACAAGAACGTTGCCGATAACTTCGATGTTCTTGTAGTTAAGACGGCCGCTGTTCTCAATTGTGTCAGCTGTGAAGTAAACGTTTACCTTTGCACCGAGCATGTCGTCATCAAGTGCACGGTCAAGAGTGATTGTGTCGTAGTATGTGTTGCCCTTGTCGTCCTTCTTCTCGAAGTATACTACAGACTCGTCTTCCTTAACGTTCGGGATGTTAACCTGAAGCTCTTCACCCTCTTCGTCAGTTGCAAGAGCATAACGCTCGTTAGCAACTACAATACCTGTAACCTTCTGAAGGTTCATTGTTACTTCGCCAAGAGTCTTGTTGTAGTCCTGACCAAGTGCATCGAGCTGAGAGCCTGCGCCTGTGATTGCGCTGTATGTGTATACAGATGAGAAGATTGTGTTGTGCATAAGCTTTGCAACGAGCTCACGTGTTGCGAGCTGAGACGGATCGCCTGTCCAGCCGTTGTAGATACCGAGGTCGATAGCCTTAGCTGTTACGTTTGCAACCCAGTTTGCGCCTGTGAAGCCTTCCTTAGCCGGATCGCAGCCGAGGATGACGAGGAGCATCTTTGTTGCTTCTGCAACTGTGATGTTGCCCTGCGGGTTGAACTTACCGCCGCCAACACCGGAAACGATGTTCTGGTTTGCGCAGTAGTTAATGTAACCCTTTGCCCATGCAACGCTTGCGTTGCCTTCAACGTCCCAGAAGTTGCTCTTCTGTGCTGCGAAGAGGTTACCGTCTGTGTCGGAGCCGTACTTGATGGTGTAAGCCATCTTAGCGAACTCTGCACGTGTGATGTTCTTCTGCGGACCGAATGAGCCGTCCGGGTAACCTGCGATAACGCCGAGCTCTACGAGCATGTTGACGTCATCAACGTAGTTTGCGCCGATTTCAGCAGCATCTGTGAAATCAGCTGCGCTTGCTGTGAATGTAAACGCCATAGCGAATACAAGAGCAAGAGCGAGAATTTTCTTAAGGTTTCTCATGGTTTTTCCTCCTTATACTTTTGGCATGTGCCACTTTTACAAATTTAATTGTAAACTATTTATAACAAAAGGTCAAGCATTTTTTTCCAATGTAACACAGCTGTAACATAGTGAAATATTACAGCGAAATTGAGTTATCAGTTTACAACCATGAATTTTACCGAAGCAAAATGTTATGGTATGATTATTCCTTGCGAAATAATCACAGTTGACAGAATGGGAATCACAAAATTTGATTATATCATCCAAACCGGAATAATGTAATTGTCGCTATCAACGGCAGAAAGCGTTTCTTTCATACAAATAACTGCACCTTTTCCTCTCGGGACAGACGCTTTATCCAACAGCTTAAAAGGTCTGATTAATTCCGTTCCCGGGCTTGCTGTACGCTTGATTTCTATCGGGTGAAGCATACCGTCACTTTCAATTACAAGGTCGATTTCATTGCTGTTTGTGTCACGGTAATACCATAAGAGACAATCCTTAGCATCGTTGTGGTATGTTTTGATAATTTCAGACACAACATAGTTTTCAAGTATTGCACCGTTAATTGCACCGTTTGCTAAAACCTCCGGTGAGGAATATCTCGTGAGATACGCCACAAGCCCGGTATCAAAGAAATACATTTTAGGAGTTTTTATTGTTCTTTTAAGCAAGTTGTTTGAATACGGGCGCAAGAAAAATATAATATCTGATTTTTCAAGAATTTTCAGCCAACGCTTTGCTGTATCGTTAGAAATTCCAACATCCTGAGCAATATCTGAAATATTAAGCATTTGCCCTGCTCTGCAAGCGGCTGAACGAATAAAGTCGCTAAACAACATAGTATCATCTATATCAGCAATTTCTTTGACATCTCGTTCAATATAAGTTTGAATATAACTGCTGTAAAACAAATCTCTATCTGTATATTTACCGCTGACATAACCGGGCAATGAGCCACTCCATATACGTCTGTATATTTCATTAAGATCCGCCGGCTTATTTATTTTACTGCGTTTTTTCAGCTTCTCCAAATCAATCGAGAATGGCTCCGTTTCATCATTTCCGTATATTTCATGCTGAGAGAGCGAAGGCATATGAATAATAGCAATTCTACCTGCAAGAGTTTCCCGGGTAAGCTCCATAAGCTTAAACGGTTGAGAACCCGTGAGCCAAAATGAACCGGGTGCAGCACCTTTATCTATCGCCATTTTTATATAAGAAAATAGTTCGGGGGCATACTGAACCTCATCTATTAATATAGGCAATGAATGCATTTGCAGAAAGAGTGCAGGATCCTTTGACGCCAGTTTTCTCTCCTCAATGTCATCTAACAAAACCTCTTCACGGTTGTCATCCATGAGTCGCTTTAATACAGTTGATTTGCCGACTTGCCTTGCGCCGGTTATTAAAATACACGCATATTCTTTAGATGCCGCCTTTATTTTTTCCTCTAAATCACGATTTATATATGCCATGGATAGTCTCCTCCCATATTTTAATCTACTTATATTATATACTAATCGCGCATAAATATCAAGGTTAATTTACGATTGCATCGTAAATTAACCTTGATTGTTTTTTCTCTTTTTATTTGACTGCACCACCGTAACTCCTTCGGTTATGAGTTTACAACCATGAATTTTACCGAAGCAAAATGTTATGGTATGATTATTCCTTACGAAATAATCATAGTTGAAGAATGGGAATAAGCCGATGGCTTATTCCCACTCATTAAACCCCGAAAAGCCAAAAGCCTTGCAATATCAAGGCTTTTGGCTTTTTCTATTTCCGCTGTTCCGCATAATGTTCCGCAGATTTGAAGCGTTTTTGAAGTTGCCCAAAACCAATAGAAACCAAGTAAAACTTTTTTTCTTTGTCAATCCTTGTTCCTTAACCTTTGCTCTTGGTGCAGAGGGGTGGCGGCTGTGTGTGGTGGCTCTGCAAACTATGATTTCAAAATCAGAACTGAAGAGGTTAAAAGTTAAAATGCCTCTCAAAGGCTCTAAAATGCCCTACAATCGATTTTATACCCCTCTTAGGGTAGAGATACCACCAAAGAGCAAAACACTTCTTAAAACGCCTCTAAACGCCCTCTGCGGCGTTTGCCTTGTTTTAAGATGGAGGAAGCGGCGGAGGCGGCTCTGTGTGGCATCCTTTAACCAAAAAGAAAACCACCCTTACTCTGTCCTACAAGAGAAAGGGTGGTGGCAGCAGGGTTCGGCAAAGCGGCAGCGGCACTTCTTACTTAAACATCTTATCTATTCCGCTAATTACTTCTTGTATCTTCTTTGTTGCTTCATCTTCAACAGTTAAACTAAAATCAACCTTGTATTTCTCCATTTCCATTCTTAGTGCTTTAACTGCCTGTATCTCTCTTTCAAGTTCCATTGCAAGGCGGTCTAACTCTCTGTATTGTAATTGCATTGCTATTTCTTCGTGATGTTTATTAAAAGCATCTGTAAGGTCATATACGCCGCTTTTTCTATTCGAACCATCTTCATAACTAATTGCAATTTTAGATGGTCTATGCATTAAATAAGTCCTTTCGAACTGGGTCATTTCTATTATCTCCTTTTATCATCTTTTAGGGATTGTATTTTTATCACAAAATAGGGATTTGCTTTTATCAAGTAATAGGGAGCGGGTTTTATCATAAAATAGGGAACTCT
>SVRF01000033.1 GCA_015064945.1 Oscillospiraceae bacterium
ACAGAAAGACATTATACTCTATGAAAAAGCTAATTTCACACACAATTTGTTCAGAAATCCCAGATGCCGAGGGAGAAGTTTCTTTGACGGTGTGTGACAACGATTACATCAAGTCATTAAACAGCGAATTCAGAAACATCGACGCACCTACAGATGTGCTTTCCTTCCCTACTTTAGACTTCGAAGAGGTGGAAGGCTATGTTTCTTACGGCGATATAGTTATATCTGTTGAAAAGGCATATCAGCAAGCTGAAGAATTTGGTCACAGCACAGAGCGTGAGTTTTGCTTTTTGTGCGTTCACTCCGCTTTGCATCTTCTCGGTTATGACCATGTTGACGATGAAGAAGGCAGAGTGTATATGGAAACCAAACAAGAAGAGATATTAAAGGAATTTGGTATTAACAGATAAATTTGGAGAGTTAAAATGGCAACAAGAACCGCTTTTATAATAATAACAGGTAAGCCCAATGTGGGGAAATCAACTCTTATAAACGCTTTGATCGGTGAAAAAATCGCCATAGTTTCCAAGCGCCCTCAAACTACACGCAACAGAATAACGGGTGTTGTTACAAAAGGTGAAGACCAGTACGTTTTTATCGATACTCCCGGTCTGCACCGTCCTAGAAATCTGCTTGGCGAATATATGATGCGTGCCGCAGGTAACGCCGCAGAAGATGCTGATATAGTTTTATTTGTCGTTGATGCAACAACAAAGCTTAACGCTGCCGAAAGGGATGCTATTAGCAATAATTGTAAAAGCGGCGCAAAGGTTATTTTAGTCATAAACAAGGTAGATGCGATAAATAAAGGAGCCTTAGCCGAATACATTGCCAACATTAGCAGTGAATTTGAATTTTACGCAGTAATCCCTCTATCTGCTTTGGAAAACGACGGTGTAGATATCATATTTGAAGAACTCGAACCTTTGCTTGTTCCCTCACCTCACTTCTTCCCCGATGATATGCTTACGGATATGCCGGAAAGACAATTACTTGCGGAATTGATAAGGGAAAAAATCTTGAGACTTACTGAGGATGAAGTTCCGCACGGGGTTGCCGTTGTTATAGAAGAATATAAGGAAGAAAAAGACATCATCAAAGTTCGTGCAGAAATTTATTGCGAAAAAGAAGCGCATAAATCAATACTCATAGGAAAAAACGGCGCAAAACTAAAGAAAATCGGTATGTATGCCCGTGAAGACGCTGAGAAAATGTTCGGAATACACATGCATCTCGATTTATGGGTAAAGGTCAAAGAGAATTGGCGTGACAGACGCACGCTGTTGGCTGATTTCGGTTACAATAACGAGGAATAAACGATGTACATCAAATGCCGTGGGTTGGTAATAAAACAATCCGATTCGGGCGAAAAAGGCAAAGTATTGACAATACTGACAGAGAATAAAGGTGTTATATACGCAAAAGCCGCAGGCGGTAAAAACGTAAGCGCAGGTTACTTCAGATGTTGCCAATTGTTTACTTACAGCGAATTTCACTTATACAGCGGATATAATCCCGGGGTTTTAACTATCTTAGATGCTGTATATTACAGAAGCTTTTTTGAGTTGTCTAAAGATATTGAACACTTTGCTTTAGCTTCGTATTGTGCTGAGCTTTGCAAACTCTCGTTTGTTGGTAATTCCGATGACAACGAGATATTAAGACTTCTGCTTAACACGTTTCACACAATAGAAAAAGAAGACTACCCACACGACCACATAAAGGCAGTCTTCGAAATACGCCTCGGCACCTTGCTTGGAGTTGCACCTTACATTGCCGAGTGTGACACCTGCGGCAAGGACTTACCAAGCGAAGATGCTTTGACATACTTTGATGTGGATACAAGTTGCGTACGCTGCGAGAAATGCGTTCCTTTGACTGAAAGCCGCGGCCCAATAATCCACATCCCTGCGGCGGTTTATCGCTCTATTTTATATGTTATTAATGCAGACAAATATAATCTATTTACTTTCAAAACGGACGACACAACACTGGAGATATTTGCCGAAGTAAGCGAAAAATATCTACTGAGGCGTTTGGAGTATCAGCCCAAATCTCTACCGCTATATAAATCATTTAAAGGCATTAATAATTGAAAGGACACGATGATGAGTAGCTTTGAAAAAGCCATATATACCCTTGAATTTAATAAAATACGTGAAAAGCTCTCCTCTCTTGCAAGAACAGAAGCTGCACGCAGTGCGCTACTGAAAATCGTTCCGTCTGCTGACCCCGTTGTTGTGGCAAGACTCACCGACGAAACTACAAAGGCCAAAGAAATGGTTGTTGTTAAGGGGGTCCCTCCTTTCGGCGGCGCCAAAGACATATCGAGTTTGCTTGATCGTGCTACAAGAGGCGGTGCGTTATCCGCTTCTGAGTTGCTTTCTGTTGCTTCAAACTTGAAGGCGGTTTCGGCATTAATAAAATACAAAGGCGGAGATTGCGGTTGTTTAAACACTTACTTTGACCTGTTACAAGAAAACTCTTTCTTGGAAAAAAAGATCACAAGTGCAATTGTTGGTGAAGATATGATTGCCGATGATGCCAGCGATGCCCTATACAAAATAAGAAAAGAGTCAAGAAAAACCGAAAATTCCATACGTGATATTCTTTCGGGTTATACAAGTGGTCACAAATCAAAATTTTTACAGGAAAACATTGTAACAATAAGAGGTGGCAGATACGTCGTTCCCGTAAAAGCTGAATACAGGAACGAAGTTAAAGGCTTACTACATGATACTTCAGCTTCGGGCGCCACATTGTTTATAGAACCCTTAGCAGTGCTCGAGGCTAACAACCGCCTAAGGGAATTAAAAGCTGCAGAAGAGGAAGAAATCGGGCGCATATTATCAGAACTCACTGACGAGGTCGTAAGATTTGTAAACCAACTAAACCTTAACTGCAAGGTAATGACAGACTTAGCCTGCATATTTGCACGCGGCGCCTATTCTTACGAAATTGATGGATGCGCAGCTATAATCCCACAAAAAGCCAAAAATATCAAGCTTATCAAAGCCAGACATCCTCTTATAGACGCAGAAAAGGTTGTACCAATAAGCCTTGAATACGGCAAAGAGCAAAAATCATTGATTATAACAGGTCCAAATACAGGTGGCAAAACCGTAACACTGAAAACAATCGGACTTTTTGCCATAATGGCGCAGTGCGGACTGCATATTCCTTGTATCTACGGTTCCGAGTTGCCCATTTTTTCCAATGTACTTGCGGACATCGGCGACGAGCAAAGCATTGAACAATCTTTATCAACCTTTTCCGCACATATGGTCAATATTGCTTCAATTTTGAATGAGCTTGACGACGATAGTCTTGTTTTATTTGACGAGCTTGGTGCGGGCACCGACCCGGTTGAAGGTGCTGCGCTTGCTGTTGCGATATTGGAACACGTGAAGAAGCAGGGTGCGATTTCCGCCGCCACAACCCACTATGCAGAGCTTAAACTGTACGCATTGGAAAACGATGATGTACTAAATGCGTCCTGCGAGTTCGATGTAGAAACACTGAAACCAACTTACAGGCTTATAACCGGTTTGCCCGGCAAGTCAAATGCGTTTTCTATATCTGCACGTCTTGGCATATCTGACGACATCATAGCAGCGGCTACTTCTATTATGAAGGAAGACAACAAAAAATTTGAAGATGTACTTTCTCGACTTGAAGAAACCGAAAGCCAAATGGAGAAAGAACGTGCAGCTTTGAGCGCTGAAAAATCCGCCGCAGAAAAGCGAATTGCAGAAGCGGAGCAGAAAGCGCGTTTGTTAGAAGAACGCAGCGAAAAGGAAATTTCGAGGGCAAGAGAGCAAGCCAATGCTATTCTCGCAAGTGCAAAAGCGTCAAGCGAGTTCATATTTGACGAATTGCGCAAATTACAAAAGGACAAAGACAAAGCTGACGCAAAAGAAAGGCTTGAAAAATCCAGAGCTGATATTCGTAGCGCTTTAAAAAACGGAGGCGAGCAAGTATATAAAGAAAACGAGTTTGATGCAGATGATGAGGACTATGTTCTCCCCCGTCCACTTACAAAAGGCGATTCTGTATTGATAGCTGACATTAAAACCAAAGGCGTTGTGCTGTCAATAGAAGGTAAAAATGCAATAATACAGGCAGGTATTATAAAAACAAAAACTCCTATAACCAAGCTTCGCCTTTTGGCAGACGCAATAGAAATACCGCAGAGTTTTTCTAAATCCACGCCGCAAGCCCCCTTAAGAGAATCCGTAAAGAACGAAATAGACTTGAGAGGCGAAACCGGCGATGATGCTTGGTTTATGGTAGACCGATACCTCGATAGCGCAGTTACTGCAGGTTATACAACCGTAACATTGATTCACGGCAAGGGCACAGGAGCGCTTAGGGCAGCTTTATGGAGGTATATGAAGGGTGACAAACGCATTAAATCTTTTCGTAGCGGACGATACGGCGAGGGAGACACGGGTGTTACCATAGTAGAGCTTACAGGTAAGCACAGATGAGCGAAAGATATAGTAGACAATTAAGTTTGCTGGGAGATAATTCCCCAGCATTGTTATCAAAAAAAACAGTTATGATATGCGGTCTTGGCGGCGTAGGCGGTTACGTTTTAGAAGCATTGGTCAGAGTCGGCATTGGTAGTTTTATACTTATTGATAATGACTGTTTTGACCAAAGCAATTTAAACCGCCAGCTACTTGCCACTACAGCAAACATAGGGAAAAAGAAAACCGTTATAGCCAAGGAGCGAGTTCTTTTGATAAATCCGGATGCGATATGTGTGGCAGCGGATGTATTTTTAGACAAAAACAATGTACCCGAACTTTTGCAAAAATATCGTCCTGATTACGTTGCGGATGCTATTGACTTTGTCGAGGCAAAGGTAGCGTTGGCAAAACATTGTGAGTCACTTGGTATACCGCTTATCGCTTCTATGGGAACGGGCAACAAGCTTGACCCTACCGCATTTGAGTGTACAGACATTTACAAAACGTCAACTTGTCCTTTGGCAAGGTCTATGCGAAAGCGCTTAAAGGATGAGGGAGTTTCCCACCTTAAAGTGGTATACAGCAAAGAGCCTGCAAAGCCTTCCGGTCAGGTTGTAAACTCAGTTTCCTTCGTCCCCTCAACAGCAGGAATGATTATTGCGGGAGAAATTATAAAAGATTTATGCAACATTGATTCATAGCGACACCGAATATTAAAAGCGGTATAAGCACCATCTGACGCTTATACCGCTTAAATTTTTATCTCTCTTCTCTGAAATATGCAAGCCCTAAATGTGCAGGCGGCTGATGCTCTTTTTTACGCCTGGTGCTCGTAATGATTAAAACAACGATTGTTACCAAATAGGGCAACATTCTTACCAAATCGGCCGGCAGACCCGATGTAAATGTATCGGCAATGTAAAGACCGCCGAAAACAATAGAACCAAGAATACCGATATTGGGCTTCCACAGCGCAAAAATTACCAAAGCAATAGCCAACCAACCAAGATCTCCAATCGCATTGATGGACCAACTGCCTATCTCCATAATATAGTACAGGCCGCCAAGTCCTGAAATAACACTGCCTACACAGGTGGCAACATACTTATAACGGTTAACATTGATGCCTGCGGCATCGGCTGTTGCAGGATTTTCGCCAATAGCACGGAGATTAAGACCAGCAGAGGTTCGTTTGAGAAAAAACGCCGCCAAAACAGCAATAATTATGGCAACATACAGCAAAAACCCGTGGGATAAAAATATACGTCCAAACCATCCCAAATCATCAGCGATGGGAAGATAGGCTTTGTAAATAGCACTTGTCTTATTAAAGCTTATTGCCGGAACGTCGCTGTCAACAATTTTAACAATGGCTGTGCCGAAGAAATTAGCAAGGCCTGTGCCAAAAGTGGTTAATGCTAAACCCGTAACATTTTGGTTTGCCCTTAATGTAATAGTTAAAAAGCTATATATAAGACCCATTACAAAGGATCCGACACAACAACACAATATCGGAATAATCACAGCAATAAAGGGATTTAAAGTGCCACCATCAGGTATGCTTTGCTCATACAAAAACGCACCGATAACACCGCTGATAGCACCCACGTACATAGTACCTGCCGTACCTAAATTCAGGTTTCCTGCTTTTTCCGTAAGTATTTCGCCGGTCGAACCTAAAAGCAAGGGGGCGCTTTGAACAATAGAACGTTGTAAAATGTAAGAAAGTGATACCATAGCTTACTCCCCTTTCTTTGAAAATTTACGAAAAACGACTTTATAGTTTATAAAGAATTCGCAGCCGATTATGAAGAATATTATAATAGCGGTCAGAATACTGGAAAACTCTTCCGCACCGGATAATCTTTGACCGTTAGGCAAAGGTACTGAAGCAATTTGAGCTGCGCCATGTTCCAAAAAAACAAACATAAATGCAACTGCCGCCATGGCAAACGGGTTGAATTTAGATATCCAAGAAACCATAATTGCGGTAAAACCGCGTCCGTCAACTATTGTTGTGGAAATTGAGTGTTGATCACCTGAAACAAGAAGAAAACCAACAAGACCGCAAAGCGCACCGGAAATAATCATCGTTCGAAGAACGACTTTTGGAACATTTATTCCGACATATCTAGCAGTGTTCTCGCTTTCTCCAACCACCGAAAGCTCGTATCCCTGTTTGCTGTATTTTAGATAAATATGTATCAGTAACGAAAATACTACAGCTACTGCAATAATGATCAACCACTCGGAAACCTTAGGAAAACTTTCCTTTAACGGTGTAGGTAACCATCCGTATCCCATAGCCTTGCCTTCACTGTTTATAACGCCCACATTATTGGATGTATTCTTTTTAGACCAAAACTCCGTACAACAATACGCTGTTAACTGTATAGCTATATAATTCATCATCAGCGTAAAAAGCGTCTCGTTAGTGTTCCACTTGTTTTTAAAGTAAGCAGGCAAAAGCGCCCATATTGCACCAGCTATCATTGCAACAACCAGCATTACAACAAGAGTCAACCAACGTGGGAAAACGCCACCAGCGTTAACGTATTTACCTATAGTTATCATCATCCACGCCGAGGCTAAGCTTCCTATAAGCACTTGCCCTTCTGCACCAATATTCCAAAAACGCATTTTAAATGCAGGTGTTATTGCCAAGGCTATCAAGAGTAAAATAGAGGTATCTCCCATTGTTAACCAAAACTGATGGTTTTGCGGTATATCTGCACGCATTCTGCCTAAAAGACCATCAGCAAACTTTGAAAACAAAGCTGTAGGAGGCACGCCGATAACCAATTTAATTACTATTGCGCAAACAACAAGAGATAAAGCAATAGCACATAAACGAACGCCCCACTCTTTCCACCAAGGCATTTTTTCGCGTTTAATAATATGCGCAAAAGGCTCATGCGTGCCGGATATTATTTGCTTTTTCATGCCTCATTTCCTCCTTCGGTTTGACTACTTGATGCTTGTTCACCAGTCATTAACAGACCTATTTCTGTCTTTGAAGCATTACGTCCGTCTACAACACCCGTTACCTTACCTGCACCTATTACGAGTATTCTATCACATAACTCTATGAGTACGTCAAGATCTTCACCGACAAATATAACAGCAACGCCTTTTTCTTTTTGTTCGTTAAGAAGATCGTATATTAAATGTGAAGAATTAATATCCAAACCACGGACAGGATATGCCGCCATCAAAACAGTCGGAGAGGCCGCAATTTCCCTACCAACCAAAATTTTCTGAACATTGCCGCCGGAAAGTCTGCGTACAGGAGTAGCTGTGTCAGGTGTTACAACACCAAGCTGTGACACAATCCTTTCAGCGAGCTTTTTAGGCTCTTCTCGATGAACAAAGAAAGGTCCGCCTTTTCCGTAAGACCTCAACATCATATTGTCAACAAGGTCCATATTTCCGACAAGGCCCATACCCAATCTGTCTTCAGGAACAAAAGACAGCCTTACACCGAGATTTCGTATCTGCATAGGAGTTTTATCGCGTAGGTTTTCTTTATCACCTGTATTAGGATCAATATAAATAATAGAACCCGAATTAAGCTTTTGCAAACCTGCAATCGACTCCAAAAGTTCACGCTGGCCGCTACCGGCAATGCCCGCAATACCCAATATCTCGCCGGAGTTTGCAGTAAAGCTAACATCATCAAGAACCTTAACGCCTTCCCTGTTTATGCAATTGATATTACTAACAATAAGTCTTTCGCTGACGTTCTTTGGATCGCTTCTGTGAATGTTAAGGGATATCTTTTCACCAACCATCATTTCCGTAAGGCGTGTTTCGTTGGTTTCGGCAGTTAATACAGAACCTACGTATTTACCTTTGCAAAGCACTGCCACTCGATCAGATATAGCCATAACCTCATTAAGCTTATGTGTGATAATTATTATAGACTTACCCTTTTCGCGCATATTTCTTAAAACATTGAAAAGCTTATCAATTTCTTGAGGAGTAAGTACAGCAGTCGGTTCATCGAGTATTAAAATATTAGCGCCTCTGTATAATACTTTAATAATCTCAACCGTCTGTTTCTCGGATACAGACATTTCGTAAATTTTTTTGTCCAAGTCAAGAACAAAGCCATAGGTAGCGCATAAATCCGCTATAAATTTTTTAGCTTGAGAAGGCTTTTGCTTAGTACCCAGCACAATATTTTCGGTAGCCGTAAAAACATCAACTAATTTAAAATGTTGATGAATCATACCGATTTTATAGTTGAACGCGTCCTTAGGAGTACGTATATGCACTTCTTCGCCGTTTATATAAATACTTCCTTCATCGGGATAATATATACCCGCTATCATATTCATCAATGTAGTTTTTCCGCTGCCATTTTCACCCAGAATAGACAAAATCTCCCCCTTATTCACAGAAAGAGATACGTTTTCATTTGCAACTACGTTTCCAAACCTTTTAGTTATATTTTTCAGTTCTATAGCATGGATTTTATCCATTGTGTAACCTCCAAACAATTAATGAAACCCTTAAGCTAAAACAAAAGCCTTTTGTTCAAGCTTAAAAATTACATTAAAACAAGGCGGGACGGATTGTCCCGCCTTGTGATAAGACATCTTTTAACTTATAAATTAGCCAATAATATTAATGCCATCGATATCAAGAGTAAAATAAGGAGCACTACGATACTTAGATTCGTAGAAAATACCATCTTCTACAACCTCTGTATCTGCTTCGTAGTTAGCATCGGTATCAACATCAGCTTTAAAGCTGGTGATAGTTTCGCCTGCAACAGTGAAGTTTTTGGTATCAAATACGTGGAGGGTGCCTGCCTTAAACTCAGCTATAGCTGCGTCAATAGCTTCTTTTGTACCTTCTGCAGCTGCCTTATCATTTATGTCGGTAAGAACAACAGAGCCTTCAGAAATGCCGCCGCACCAGTCAACTGCAATTTCCTTATTTTCCTTAACACAGTTGTAAACATACTGATAATAGGGGGACCAGTCAATTCTGGAAGAAACGATAAAGGTGTTGGGGCATGCCGCTACGGTACTACCGTTGTAAGAAACGTTAGGAACGCCCGCCTGTTCACAAGCGTTGGGAGCGCCCATAGAGTCTGCGTGCTGGCTTATAAGAACGCAATCATTTTCGATAAGAGCAAGAGCAGCTTCCTTTTCCTTGTTTTCATCATACCAACTGTCGGTAAACTTAACGTCCATAGTCACTGTAGGGCAAACAGATTTTGCGCCAAGGTAGAAAGAGGTATAGCCGGACTTAACTTCAGCGTAGGCAAAAGCACCAACGTAGCCCATCTTCGCCTGTTCTGCTGTGATTTCGCCGGATTCTATCATTTCGTTAAGCTTCATACCTGCAGCAATGCCTGCAAGATATCTACCTTCGTAAATAGAAGCAAATGCATTGTGGAAATTCTTAACAATATCAGTACTGGTGTGAGCCATTGTACCGGTAGCATGACAGAACTGAACATCAGGATACTTTTTAGCAGCTTCCATTAAAAACGTTTCGTGACCGAAAGAGTTAGCAAAAATTATGTCACAGCCATAATTCTCAACCAAGTCAGTTGCTGCATCAGTACATTCAGCGCCTTCGGGAATGTTGTACTTGTAAATGATTTGGCTATCTTCTAAGCCGAGTGCCTTTTGCGCATCCTTCATTGCGTTAATGAAGTTAAGGTCATAAGTAGAGTTTTCGTCGTGCAAACAGATAAGACCTATTGTAAGCACGTCGTTCTTCTCTTCTTCGTTGCCGCAAGCAACAAAGCAAGAAAGCATCATTACTGCAAGGAGTAAAAGGGAAATGATTTTCTTCATACAAAAATCCTCCAAAAATTTTATTTATGTAATTAAAATTACATCAACCTTGTGAGCGAAAAACTATTTTTCCGCCATCAAAACTCTCAATTATCGCCAACGATTCAACCCTTATACCTTCTTCTCGCAAAGAATCGCCACCTTTTTGAAAGCCTTTTTCAATGGCAATTGCCGCACCGACAACCTCAGCCCCTGCCTGTTTGGCCAAAGTAACCAAACCGCGCAAAGCCGCACCGTTTGCCAAAAAATCGTCTACAAGCAAAACTCTGTCGTTTTCGTTCAAATATTCTGCAGGAACGACGGCTTCATAATCGTTACCGTGAGTGTAGGAATGAATTGTAACCTTGTGAACAGCTCCTGCCACATTGCCGGACCGATGCTTTTTTGCAAAAAGAACTGGCAACTGCATCGCCGCACCAACTGCAACAGCCACAGCTATACCCGAAGCTTCAATCGTCAATACTTTTGTAACACCGGCACCTTTATAAAGCCCGGCTACCTCTTTGCCCATTTCCCAAAGAAATGCTGCGTCAAGCTGTTGGTTTAGGAAGGAACCGACGTTAAGAATATTGCCGTCCATTACCCTTCCTTCGGTTAGTATTTTTTGTTCTAATGCTTTCACTGAAAGATACCTCTCAATTCACAGAGAAAAAACGCCTGCCCAAATTGTGTTTTTACTATCAAAAATCGCAACAAGAGTGATGCGTTTATAGAAATTAAATAGCTTAATACAATCGGCAGGATTTAATAATACGCCTAAGATTATATACTTTTTTTACAAGAAAATCAAGTGTTTTTAGTCTAAAAATTGCAATTGTTGTAAAATTAATGCGTATTAACTCGATATCAAGCTTATCTATGATAAAAGCGTAGCCATTATAAGCAATCAGATCTCTGACAAAGACACAAAATACGATAAATACGATTACCGTAACACAAAAAGTTTCAGGGTTTGTACCCCTGAAACTTTTGTACGTTTAGATACATCAATGTTCGCAAAGCTGATGACAAAGTTTGTTATCAGCTTAAGCGTAACACTTATGGACTTAGGTTGTTATATTACTTATAATACTTTACGGCAGCCTCAAACATACGAATGTTATAATCGCCGGGGACATTCTTGTAAAGTCCCTGCCCTATTCGTTCACTATGTCCCATTTTACCAAAAACTCTGCCGTCGGGAGAGGTTATACCTTCTATAGCGTACATAGAATTGTTGGGATTGAAACGCACATCGGCTGTTGCCTTGTTGTCAAAATCAACATACTGTGTAGCTATTTGACCGTTTTCGGCAAGTTGCTTTATAAGCTCTTCGCTTGCTAAAAATCTACCTTCGCCATGTGAAATCGGAACGTTATACACATCGCCTACTTCGGTTAAAGCAAGCCAAGGAGATTTATTGGATGCTATACGTGTGCGTACAATGCGGGATTGGTGTCGGGAAATAGTATTATAGGTCAACGTAGGGCAATTTTCGTCGGTATCGATGATCTTGCCGTAGGGAACGAGCCCAAGTTTAATAAGAGCTTGGAACCCGTTACATATACCGCACATAAGCCCATCACGTTTTTCAAGTAATTCTGTCACGCTTTGTTTAACTGCATCGTTGCGGAAGAAAGCTGTTATAAACTTACCGCTGCCGTCAGGTTCGTCGCCGCCGGAAAAACCGCCGGGTATAAATACGATTTGAGAATCGTTAAGACTGGAAGCGAACGCTTCAACACTGCGCTTGATACCATCAGCGCTCAGATTATTTATAACCATAATTTCAGGTTTTGCACCCGCATCTCTTACGGCTTTTGCACTATCATATTCGCAGTTTGTGCCGGGGAATACAGGTATAAGCACCTTAGGCGCAGCGCTCTTTACTGCGGGACTGGGATAGCTTTCTGCCCTGTAAGAGAAGGTTTCAATGCCCTCTTGCTTCTGGTCGATATTGCATGAATAAACACTTTCAAGCTTGTCTTCGTATTTGCCTAAAAGCTTATACAAATCAACAACCTCGCCGGAATAGCAGATATTAGCCTCTGCTATGGTCTCACCGATAACAAGCTCGTCGGTATCGCCATCAACTTCTACAACGAAAGCACCGTACTTATAGCCAAAAATGTCACTCAAGGACAGGGCATCATTAAATTTAAACCCGATACCGTTACCAAAGGACATTTTCATCACTGCCTCTGCTATACCGCCGATGCAGGGAGTATAGCAAGCTAAAACCTTACCGCTTTGTACAAGGGCCTTTATCTTTTCAAAGCAAGCAATAAGCGACTCACTTACGGGAATACCGTTTTCTTTATACTCAGGAGCAATCAGAATAACCTTACTGCCTGCACGCTTAAATTCGGGAGATATAACATTTTTTGTCTTTCCTGTTGTAACAGCAAATGATACCAAAGTCGGAGGCACATGAAGATCCTCAAAAGAACCGCTCATTGAGTCCTTGCCTCCTATAGAACCAATGCCCAAATCCATTTGAGCTTCAAATGCGCCAAGCAATGCGGCGAAAGGTTTACCCCAACGCTTTGCATCCTTTAAAGGCTTTTCAAAATATTCTTGGAAAGAAAGATAAACATCTTCAAAGAAAGCGCCGCTTGCAATAAGTTTTGCAACAGACTCAACAACTGCCAAATATGCACCGTGGTAAGGGCTTTGCTCCGAAATAAAGGGATTATATCCCCATGTCATAAAGGAACAGTCATCTGTGTGTTTCTCTTCCATTGAAATTTTTTGAACCATTGCCTGCGAAGGGGTCAACTGATTTTTGCCGCCAAAAGGCATTACAACAGTACCCGCACCTATTGTAGAGTCAAAACGTTCGGAAAGGCCACGCTTTGAGCAGGTGTTAAGGTCGGTGGCGACATTTGTCATATTATCAGCAAAGCTACCGTTTATAACTTTTTCAGCAAGTGTTATTTTCGCAGGAGCAACATTTATATGTTTTGCTGCGCCGTTGGAATTCAAGAAATCACGGCTTATATCAACAATTTTGTTGCCTTTCCAAGACATAGTAAGTCTTGCTTCTTCTGTAACGACAGCAACAACTGTAGCGTTTAAGTTTTCTTCATAAGCAAGTGCCAAGAAACCATCTACATCCTTAGCTTCTACTACTACGGCCATACGTTCCTGAGACTCGCTTATTGCAAGTTCGGTACCGTCAAGACCTTCGTACTTTTTGGGTACAGCATCGAGATTAATCGAAAGTCCGTCAGCAAGCTCACCGATAGCAACAGAAACACCGCCTGCGCCGAAGTCATTACAGCGCTTAATCATACGACACGCTGTAGGATTTCTAAACAGACGCTGAAGCTTTCTTTCTTCAGGTGCGTTCCCCTTCTGAACTTCCGCACCACAGCTTTCCAAAGATTTGGAGGTGTGAGACTTGGAAGAACCTGTTGCGCCACCGCAACCGTCGCGACCTGTTGCGCCACCCAAGAGGATAACAACGTCACCTGCAGCGGGACGTTCTCTTCTTACGTTTTCGGCAGGAGCGGCAGCGATAACGGCACCGATTTCCATACGCTTTGCGGCATAACCGGGATGATAAATTTCGTCAACAATACCGGTAGATATACCGATTTGGTTGCCATAGGAAGAATACCCGGCTGCCGCAGTAGTTACAATTTTTCTTTGAGGAAGCTTACCCTTGATTGTTTCGCTTACGGGCTTCAAAGGATCTGCCGCACCCGTAACACGCATAGCACCGTAAACGTAAGAACGACCGGAAAGCGTATCTCGGATAGCACCGCCGATACAGGTTGCAGCACCGCCGAAGGGCTCAATTTCGGTAGGATGGTTATGTGTTTCGTTCTTAAACAACAAAAGCCAAGGCTCTTTTTTACCGTCTGCTTCTACTTCAATTTTCACGGTACAAGCATTAATCTCTTCGGATTCGTCAAGTTTTTCAAGCTTACCGTTCTCCTTGAGATACTTAACCGCAACAGTTGCGATATCCATAAGACAGATGGGCTTTGTTCTACCAAGTTCTTTTCTGGTTTCCAAATATCTGTCATACGCCTTTTGAAGAATCTCGTCTTCAAATTTGACGTCATCAATAATAGTCAAAAATGTCGTGTGACGGCAATGATCGGACCAATAGGTATCTATCATACGTATTTCCGTTATTGTAGGGTTTCTGCCCTCTTTTCTGAAATACTGCTGACAGAAGGCTATATCTTCTTCGTCCATAGCCAAACCGTAGTCTGCAACGAACTTCTTAAGACCGACTTTATCTAAATCGTTAAATCCATCAATTGTAGCAACAGTGGTAGGCAAAGCATATTCAGTAGCCAAAGTTTCGGGCTTGCACAAAGAAGCCTCTCTCGCCTCGACGGGATTGATAACGTATTTTTTGATCTCTGCAATTTGCTCGCCTGTCAAGTCGCCGTAAAGCACATAGATCTTTGCGGTTTTAACGGTGGGTCGTTCTCCTTGAGAAATTATCTGTATGCACTGCGCCGCAGAATCTGCACGTTGATCAAATTGACCTGGCAGAAACTCTACGCCGAAACACACGGCATTCTCTTCCGCCTTAAACTCATCATACACAATATCCAGCTGAGGTTCGGAAAAAACCGTATTTTTTGCATAATCGAATAACTTCTCATCAATGTTCTCGGCATCATATCTGTTAAGCAATCTAATATTGGTCAAAGACGTAATGCCAAGCAGTGTCTTTAAGTCGGAAAGCAAAGCTTTGGCTTCGTTGTCAAGCCCTTGCTTTTTTTCCACATACACTCTGTATACCATACACTAACACTCCTTTATAGCTCTTAAAGCACGAGCGCCGATATCGCTACGGTAAAAAGCATTTTCAAAACTTACTTTTTTAACCATTGCGTAGGACGCATCTATTGCCGATTTCAAATCTGAAGCCGTAGCGGTAACACCAAGCACACGACCGCCGTTGGTTACAAGCTTCCCGTCTTTTTCTGCCGCTCCTGCAATATACACTTTGTCAAATATATCCTCGGGCATAGTAATCTCATATCCCTTGTTATAAGATCCGGGATATCCGCCGGAGGCAATGATTACACAACAAGCACTATCGTCTTTAAACTCCACATCTACATCCGCCAACGTTCCGTTTGTAACCGCTTGCATAACTGTCAGAAGGTCGGTTTTTAAAAGAGGAAGCACAACCTGCGTTTCGGGGTCACCGAAGCGACAATTATATTCTATAACTTTGGGTCCGTCAGCCGTAAGCATCAGCCCAAAATACAAGCAACCCTTGAAGCTACGACCTTCTTGATTCATTGCATTGATCGTGGGCACGAAAATCTTTTCCATGCACTCGGCCGCAATAGCATCGGTATAATATGGATTAGGTGCTATTGTACCCATACCGCCCGTATTGAGGCCGGTATCGTTATCTCCGGCACGTTTATGATCCATAGAAGAAACCATAGGAACTATCGTTTTGCCATCTGTAAACGATAAAACAGACACCTCGGGGCCCGTCAAAAACTCTTCAATAACAATACTTTCCCCGCTTTTGCCAAAAATTTTATCAGACATCATAGACCTGACAGCGTCAAAAGCTTGCTCACGTGTTTCAGCAATTATTACGCCTTTTCCTAAAGCCAAACCGTTTGCTTTAATAACCGTTGGTATGGGAGCAGTTTTAAGGTATTCAAGTGCCTTATCCATATCCTCAAACACTTCATAAGCGGCAGTAGGAATACCGTATTTTTTCATAAGATTTTTGGAAAACACCTTGCTTCCCTCGATGATAGCAGCGGCTTTATTGGGCCCAAAGCAAGGGATACCGGCAGCTTCCAGTTCATCTACACAACCAAGAACCAAGGGATCATCGGGCGCTACAACGGCATAATCTATACCATTATTAACGGCAAAGTCTTTGATTGCCGTAATGTTTGTTGCGGCAACACTTACAACACTTGCATCTTTAGCAATACCTCCATTGCCGGGAAGTGCATAAATATTCTCAATTGTAGAATTTTCTTTTAATTTTTTGATGATTGCGTGCTCACGTCCGCCACCACCAACTACCATTACTTTCATATAAGCCTCCATTAATGATGGAATAAACGCATACCGGTGAAGGACATAACCATACCGTATTCATTGCAACGTGCAATAACATCAGCATCTCTGAGAGAGCCGCCGGGTTCTGCCACGTACTTAACACCTGTCATCTTAGCACGTTTGATGCTGTCATCAAAGGGGAAGAATGCATCGGAGCCTAAAGAGACACCGTCAAGGCTATCGAGATATGCTCGGATTTCCTCTGCTGTAAGAGGTTCAGGGCGAGTAACAAAATACTTCTGCCAAATGCCTTCTGCGCAAACATCTTCTTCATTTTTATTGATATATCCGTCGATAACATTATCACGCTCGGGTCTGGAAAGCTCAGGCTTAAAAGGAAGGCCAAGAACCTTGTCGTGCTGACGCAGGAACCAAGTGTCCGCCTTACCGCCGGCAAGACGTGTGCAATGGATTCTGGACTGCTGACCCGCACCGACACCTATCGCTTGACCATCTACGGCGAAGCACACAGAATTAGACTGGGTGTATTTCAAAGTAATTAACGCAACAACAAGATCACGTGCAGCCTCAGCGCTTAAATCTTTGTTTTCGGTTACAATATTTGAAAGAAGTTCGGGGGCTATTTTAAAGTCGTTTCTGCCCTGTTCAAAGGTTATACCGTAAACCTGCTTCTTTTCAGTTTTTTCGGGGACATAATTAGGATCAATTTTTACTATGTTGTAGTTGCCTTTTTTCTTAGCTTTGAGAATTTCAAGAGCTTCGGGTTCATAACCGGGTGCAATGACACCATCGGAAACCTCTCCCTTAATAAGCATGGCGGTAGTAACGTCACAAATATCGGAAAGTGCTATCCAGTCACCAAAAGAGCAAAGTCTATCTGTACCTCTTGCTCTGGCAAATGCACAAGCAAGAGGAGACTCGTCAAGACCTTCTATACCGTCAACAAAGCACGCTTTCTTAAGCTTGTGAGGAAGAGGTATGCCAACAGCCGCAGAGGTCGGGCTAACATGCTTAAAAGAGGTAGCAGCAGGAAGTCCCAAAGCAGCCTTAAGTTCCGCAACCAGTTGCCAAGAGTTGAAGGCATCGAGAAAGTTTATATAACCGGGCTTGCCGTTAAGTATCTCTACAGGCAGTTCGGAGCCGTCTGCCATAAATATTCTTGAAGGTTTTTGGTTAGGGTTACAACCATATTTAAGTTCAAATGAATTCATTATTATGTCCTCCAAATTATAAAACAAAGCTTATTTGTTTTTATTTATCATACGATTTTCTATTTCACCGCTCTCGAGATCGATGTATCTGACATAAAGAGATATCTTATTCTCTTCGTTAAGCGCTTCCCAAAGAGAGCCCGTAAACTTGCTGATATCGTTATCGATAGCCACTCTTTCAGGCTCGCCGCAGAAAGTGGGAATGGGATTGCCGTCACAAATATACGTGTGGATAAAATGGCCAAGGCCTGCTAATGCTGTATAGCTGTATGTATATCTGTTACAAGCTGTACCATCAGCATCAGCACTCTTAAGAATACTCATTTCATAAGAGAAGTCGCCGTTTGCGAATTCAAGAATACCGCTTATGCGAGGAGTAAAGTTTGGCGCATCGGGTTCAAATTCACGGCTCTTGAGGGATTCGGCAAAACTCTTGCCTGCCACAAGGCCGTCATACACAGTATCGGTCTGATTACCGTTTGTGGCAATTAGATAATTTTTATATTTTCTTATAGGAGAATAAATAATAAGACTGGGGTCTTCAACCTTAGAAGCATCAAACGGATGAATAATAACCTCGTCTCCGTTTTCAACAAAGACTCTGTTTCTGCTGTTATTACTTCTGCCCATTATAAAATATGCAACACAGGCTTTTTTCCCATCGGGAGTTTTCCCTATAACGATACCCCTGCCAACATAAGAGTTATCTCTTATCAATTCGGGCAAATTATTGATTTCATAAACATTCATAATTAGACAATCCCTTTCGCTTTTATCAACTTTTTACAAACATTTTCCGTAGCACGAGGCAAAATTTTCCACTCAGCCTCTTGCATAACACGTTTTTGCAAAATTTCAGCGGTGTCATCTTTCTTGATCTTTACCGCCTTTTGCATAATGATTTCGCCACCGTCGGGAATTTCATTTACATAATGTACAGTTGCACCGGTAACCTTAACGCCGTAACTCAAAGCAGCTTCGTGCACCCTCAGACCATAGAAGCCTTTTCCGCAGAAAGAAGGTATCAACGACGGATGCACATTAATAATCCTATGTTCAAATGCCTTGGTAAACTTTTCGCTTAGTATAGACATAAAGCCTGCAAGTACAATAAGTTCTATACCGTTATCTTTGAGTAACCCTATAAGGCGGTCTTCAAAAGCGTCTTGTCCACCACACTCCGACTTCAACAGCACGGCAGAGGGTATATCTTCATTCTTTGCGCGCTCAAGTGCATATGCGTTGATATTATTTGACACAACAAGAGATATTCGACCGCTATTGATAATCCCTGCTTTTTGTGCATCAATAAGCGCCTGCAAATTGGTGCCGCCGCCGGAAACAAGCACAGCTATCTTTATCTTATCTTTCATACCTTCACCAAATTAGGAAAGTATAATCTTATCGGAATTATTGCAAATTTCACCGATAATGTAAGCATCTTCGCCGTTAGCTTTGAGTATCGACAAAGCCTTGTCTGCTTCTTCTTTGGAGACAACTATGCTCATACCAACACCCATATTGAAGGTATTAAACATATCTCTTTCGCTTATCCCGCCCGTCTTTGCAAGCAAGTCGAAGATGGGAAGAATTTTAACGGAAGCTTTTTCAATCTTTGCACATAGACCGTCGGGAATGCTACGAGGAATATTCTCATAAAAACCGCCGCCTGTAATATGTGAAATGCCCTTTACATTAACAGCATCCAAAAGTGCAAGTACAGGCTTAACGTATATTTTGGTGGGGGTAAGAAGGGTTTCGCCGATAGAAGCAGAAAGCTCCGCAACAGGAGTTTTGATATCCTTATTCTCTACATCAAAAACTTTCCTCACAAGAGAAAAACCGTTGGAATGAACGCCGCTGGAGGGCAATGCTATAATAATATCACCTGCGTTCATTTTTTTGTTATCAATAATTTTGGATTTATCTACAATACCTGTGCAATAGCCTGCAAGGTCGTATTCGTCAATGGGATAAAATCCGGGCATCTCTGCGGTTTCACCGCCTATCAATGCCGCACCGGACTGCACACAGCCCTCACATACGCCTTTTACGATGTCAGCAATTCTATCGGGAACGTTCTTGCCGCAAGCTATATAGTCGAGGAAGAACAAAGGCTTTGCACCACTGCAAATAATATCGTTAACGCACATGGCAACGCAGTCTATACCAACGGTATCGTGCTTATCCATAATAAACGCAATCTTAAGCTTAGTACCAACGCCGTCGGTACCGCTAACAAGTACAGGCTTGGATATGCCTTCCAAATCAAGTTCAAACAAACCGCCAAATCCACCAACATCAGAGCAAACACCCTTTGTTATTGTCTTTGCTATATGTTGCTTCATAAGCTCTACTGCCTTATAACCTGCAGTAATATCAACTCCTGCAGCTGCGTAACTATCAGATTTTGATTGTAAATTCATAATTTATTCCTTTCCGTTCCAACAATATGTGCAAAGCTTAGACTCGTCAAGACCTATAGCTTCACAAACGCCTTTTAACGACTGAAATTCTAAAGATGCAAAATTAAATTTTTGTGCAATAACCTCTCTAAGCTTCTTGCCCCTTTCAGTAGAAGCATCGCTGTATTCTTCCAAGTGATTGCTTCCCTCTTCGCCTTCCAATTCATAAACGACTCTACGTGCTATTAAAGCCATATCATCATTAGATCTGGAAAAGTTCAAGAACTTACATCCATACATTATGGGAGGACAAGCCGAGCGCATATGAACTGACTTTGCGCCGTTATCATACAAAAATTCCACCGTTTCTTTAAGCTGGGTACCTCTAACTATAGAGTCATCAACAAAAAGAAGGTTTTTATCCACAATTAAATCGTGCACGGGAATTTGCTTCATCTTAGCAACTTTGTCCCTATCCCTTTGATTGGCGGGCATAAAGCTTCTAGGCCAAGTAGGTGTATATTTTATAAAAGGTCTTGCAAAGGGTATCCTGCTCATATTGGCGTAACCGATAGCATGAGGTGTGCCCGAATCAGGTACGCCACCAACATAGTCAATGTCTTGACATTTACCTGTTTCTTTGTCTTGTCGCGCCATAATCTCGCCGTTGCGGTAGCGCATCAATTCTACGTTTATCCCTTCATAAGTGGAAGTGGAATATCCGTAGTACGACCAAAGGAATGCACAAATACGTAAATCTTTGCCGGGAGGAGATAATTGTTTAACACCGTCAACGCTCAGTTCAACAATCTCTCCGGGGCCAAGTTCTTTCTCGTTTTCATAACCTAACTTTTGATATGCAAAAGATTCGAAAGAAACACAGTATCCGTTTTCGCTTTTTCCTAATATAACAGGAATTCTGCCGTATTTATCTCTTGCTGCTATGATCTTACCGTCGTCTTTTAAGATCAAAATAGACGCAGTACCTTCGATAGCATTTTGAGCGAATTTTATTCCCTCTACGTAATTGCTCTTTTGGTTGATCAGGGCCGCAACAAGCTCTACAGAATTAATCTTACCGCCTGTCATTGCACCAAAGTGACCACCGCTGAATGCCAAATATTGATTTATCAAAGCCTCTGCATTATTAATTAAACCGACAATGCTTATTGCGTATGTGCCTATGTTTGATCTAATAAGCAAGGGCTGAGGATCACTGTCGCTTATACAACCGATAGCAGAACGGCCTTTCATTTCGTCAAATACATCCTCAAATTTTGTTCTGAAAGGAGAGTTTTGTATATTGTGAATTTCTCTTTGCAAACCTATTTTGTCATCATACGCCGCCATACCGCCACGTCTTGTACCCAAATGCGAGTGGTAGTCGGTACCAAAGAAAACGTCTGTAATAGCATCTTGCTTACATACAGCGCCAAAAAAACCGCCCATAATTAACCTCCGTTACACAACAGTTACTTATTCAACTCCGCTGACAGTGCTTTGTCTTTAGCAAGAACAGCCTCTGCATCCGCCTTGCGCTTCGAAACTAATTTTTTGTAAAGCTCTTCGTCATCAACTGCTATAATTTGAGCAGCAAGCAAAGCAGCGTTTGCTCCCCCATTAACCGCAACCGTGGCAACAGGAATACCCGTAGGCATCTGCACAGTTGAAAGCAAAGCATCCATACCGTCAAAGCAGGAAGATTTACAAGGAATACCTATTACAGGAAGAACGGTGTTGGCTGCAATAGCGCCTGCTAAATGTGCTGCCATCCCCGCCGCAGCAATAAGCACGCCAAAGCCGTTATCATAAGCCTTGGACGCAAAATCCTTTGCTTGTTCAGGAGTTCTGTGTGCAGAATATATATGTACCTCATAGGGTACGCACAAAGAATCCAACATATCTGTTGCTTTTTTTATGATGGGCAGATCGCTGTCGCTGCCCATAACTATGCCAACTTTTTTCATATTAACATCCTCCAAAAAAGTAAAAAGGGCGCACCTACCCTGCAAAAGAGTAAATGTGCCCAGACGGTCGGCTAAAAGAGGTTAACCTCATTTATCGCTCCTGTTCCCACATGGTGCTCCACTAATCCGTCAGTCACAGAAACGCATATTAACAATTATAAGTTTATCATATAATTGCACTTTTTGTCAAGGCACTGTTTAAATCTTCAACGAGCTTTTGTGTCACAATAAATACAGCGGTAAGTTCCTCGTTCCTCGTCAGTCAAGACAAATTTATGCTGAAGCTCCTGTTCGGTAGCTGTTATACAGCGAGGGTTATCACACACTAAATCGGTGCGGTGCTCCAACTCTGCTTCTTTATTGCCATCCTTTGCGGCTTCGAGTAGCTTCATAATCAAAGCCATACGCATATATTTGCCATTCAATGCTTGTTCAAAATACTTCGCTCTCTGATCCTCATCAACCGCAACACTTATTTCATTAACACGGGGTAAGGGGTGCAAAATGCACATATCCTTCTTGGCGTCAACGAGCTTATCAGGAGTAAGGATAAAGCTGTTCTTCAAACATTCATACTCATCATCCGTAGCGAAGCGTTCCCTTTGTAGTCTCGTCATATACAAAACGTCAAGTTCCGGTATAGCCTCTTCCAACGAAGAAACTTGTTTATAAGGCATACAGTTTTTCTCAAGCACGTCTTTTCTGATGTATCCGGGCAAAGCCAATTTATCCGGTGCAATTAAAACTGTTTTTATGCCCGTATAACGGGATAGTGCGGAAATTAAGGAGTGCACGGTTCTGCCGTACTTCAAGTCACCGCAATAACCTATGGTTATGTCAGACAGTTTACCCTTACAACGATTAATTGTAAGCAGGTCTGCAAGGGTTTGTGTGGGGTGGTTGTGTCCGCCGTCACCTGCGTTGATAACAGGAACCGTTGCATTGCGAGATGCAACGTATGGTGCGCCTTCCTTATAATGGCGCATTACCAAAATATCCGCATAACAGCTTAAAATCTTGGACGTATCCGCTACACTTTCTCCCTTTGAAGCAGAAGAACTGTTCGGTTCGGAAAAACCGATTACGTTACCGCCAAGCTCGTACATAGCAGCTTCAAAGCTTAGCCTTGTTCTTGTCGAAGGTTCAAAAAACAGAGTCGCTAATTTTTTACCCTTGCATACATCGGAATATTTTGCAGGATTTGCAATTATGTCCTTTGCAGTAGAGATTAAATCATCGATCTCTTGTACAGATAAATCGTTTATACCAATTACGCTTCTCATATAAACTTACACCTTCTTAAATAATTTATCCGATCCAGCTTTCATCTGAAGGGTTATTGCGAAAAGCTATAAGACGGCTTACGTCCTCTGCCTTGATGTATCCTTCTTCTGCCGCAACTTCAACTATGGTATCAAAATCGGTAAGAGAGATGTTCTTCACATTGGCTTCCGCCATTCTGTCAAGCCCCTTTTTCATACCGTAGGTAAAAATACTAACTATGCCAAGCACCTCTGCACCGGCATCTCTCAACGCATTAACAACCTCAATAACGCTGCCGCCTGTAGAAATAAGGTCTTCAACTACTACAACTTTCTGCCCTTTTTCAAGCTTACCTTCTATCTGGTTACCTCTGCCGTGATCCTTGGCGCCGGATCGAACGTAACCCATGGGCATATTAAGAAGATGTCCGGTTATTGCGGCGTGAGCAATACCGGCAGTTGAAGTACCCATAAGTACCTCTGCTTCAGGATAATTAACTTTAATCAATTCTGCAAGACCGTTTTCAACATCGGTTCTTACCTGAGGTGCAGTAAGTGTAAGTCTGTTGTCACAGTAAATGGGGCTCTTTATACCGCTTGCCCATATAAAGGGCTTATCGGGGCTAAGAAAAACCGCTTTTATAGAAAGCAAATCTTTAGCAATTAATTTTTTCATATCAATTTCTCCTTAATCTAAAAAATCGGCAAGGCATCTGTCATAAGCCGCAACGGGGTCTTCAGCAGCGGTTATCGGTCTGCCAACCACTATATAATCAGAACCTTCAATCTTTGCTTGTGCAGGGGTCATAACACGTTTTTGATCACCCACACTATTGTCCGCAAAACGCACACCGGGAGTAACCGTCACAAAATCCTTACCGCAAGTTTCGTGCACTTTTTTCGCCTCCAAAGGAGAACATACAACGCCATCCAAACCCGCCGCTTTAGCTGTGGAGGCGTAGTGCATAACCACCTTATCAATAGGCTCTTTTATGAGCAAATCTCTTTCAAGACTTTCTTGGTCCGTAGAAGTAAGCTGAGTAACAGCAATAAGAATAGGACGTGTGCCATCGGGGCGTGTTAATCCTTCTATTGCAGCTTCCATCATAGCTTTTGTACCTGCAGCGTGAAGGTTACACATATCAACATCCAAGTTGGAAAGCACAGCCATGGATTTTTTTACGGTATTGGGAATGTCATGGAGTTTTAAATCCAAAAAGATCTTATGGCCGCGCGCCTTTATCTCTTTTACTATTTGAGGACCTGCACCGTAAAAAAGCTCCATCCCTATTTTTATAAAAGGTTTTTTTGTGCCGAATTTATCAAGGAAATTCAAAACTTGTTCGGCATTAGCAAAATCACACGCAACAATTACATCTCTACCCATTAATGTGAACCTCCGATTATATCACTTAAATTATCAATTCCGTATTTTTGCGCAACTGCAGGTAATTCGTTTATAATATCACGGCAAATGTAAGGGTCGACTAAATTTGCCGCACCTATCTCTACAGCTGTTGCGCCTGCAAGCATCATTTCGATGACATCTTCAGCAGAAGATACACCACCCATACCAATAACGGGGACGCTTACCGCTTTTGAAACTTGGTAAACCATACGCAAAGCTACAGGGAATATTGCGCTACCCGAAAAACCGCCCATGGTGTTTGCAATAACAGGTCTTTTAGTTTTTAAGTTTATACGCATACCAAGTAAAGTGTTGATAAGACTTATTCCGTTAGCACCTGCATCTTCACAGGCTTTTGCAATGCTTACTATATCAGTTACATTAGGAGAAAGCTTTATGATAACAGGCTTAGTGGTAACAGCCTTAACAGCACGTGTTACCTCTGCCGCCGCCTCAGGGTCAGTCCCGAAGCTCATACCGCCGCCGTGCACGTTGGGACAACTAACATTTACCTCCAACCACCCAACTTGTTCACAAGCGTCAAGCTTTTGACAGGTGTAGGCATAATCCTCCACAGAAAATCCGCTTACGTTCGCCATTACCTTTTTATCAAAGCACTGCTTTAGCTTCGGTAACTCCTCTGCAATAACTGCATCAACACCAGGGTTTTGCAAACCGACCGCATTTATCATACCGGCTGTACACTCCGCTATACGAGGGGTGGGATTACCAAAGCGTGCATCTTTTGTCGTACCTTTAAAGGAAAAGGTGCCGAGAACATTAATGTCATACAGCTCAGCAAATTCATAGCCGTATCCGAATGTACCGCTTGCGGGAATAACAGGA